>JAIDME010000002.1 GCA_029050705.1 Acetatifactor sp. | reverse complement strand
TCGGCTCCCTCTCCAGTTCCAGATAAATGTGGTTCTTATCTTCCCGGTTACTGCGGATTGTCCTGACCGGCACCGGGCCCTCCTGATCCTTCAGCGTAAAGCCGCTGTCAGTTCCAAGATTCGAAAATACCAGCAGAACATTTTTCACATGATCGTAGGTCAGCTTCAGCCAAACCCCCTCCAGCTTCAGCTTTTCCTTCTCCTCCGGGGATGTCAGAGCAGCCTCCCGCAGGGCAGGCGCCTCATATTCCTCCCCATGGTTCAGCACCCCGTTGCACTGCATGGCCAGCTTTTCTCCCAGCGCCACATTAGAGGGCGCGTTGTTATGGATACCGTCAGAAAGGCTCAGGTTCGTTGTGGACAGTATATACACTCCCGGAATCTCCAATGCCGCCCGGCGCTGCGCCTCCCTGACCGCACCCCAGCACTCATCATTCAGGCCGTTGATCTGCCTGTTCAGCTGCATGGTAAAGAAAGGTATCTCATAGCCCAGCTCCCGGCGGACGGCCGTAACATATTGCAGAAAGCGTTCCGCATAAAGCTTTGACTGCTCCGGATCCGTATCGGAACAGCCCTGATACCAGAGCACACCGGCAAAACGGTTCCCTGTCTGACGCATTTTTTCAATCATATTAAGATACAGTTTGCCCTTCTCAGGTGTCCACCGGACCATAGGAGAACCTCCCAGGGATGTCTGGATCAGCCCAACAGGCCGGCCGGTGAGTTCGTAATACTTTTTCCCGAAGGAGAGATAGGGCGACACCCCCGGAATCCCCATCTCCTCGTTAGCCATTCCCTCAATCCCCGTGCTCTCATTCAAAGGATGGCAGGCCAGATCCCAACGACTCCTGTTGCGGTACAAATGAACCATAAGGCTTGGCGGATCTGCGCAGAAATCACGGCTGTATCCGGCGGAATTGGATTGACCCGCGATGACAAACAAATCCCCCACCCCCAGATGCAGCACACAGTCTCCCCGGTAAAGCCAGGTGACATTCGGAAGCGTACTCTTTGTCTCCAGACTGGTCTCGATGCGGTACAGGCCCCCCGCCGGAATCCGGAAGGTGGTCTCAAACGATCCGGTAAAGTTCTCCCCTTCCTCGATATGCTCCATGCAGGTCCAGGGAATCACGGTCATACTGTCTTCCTCTCCCATCACTCTGAACTGAGGAATGGCGTATTCCACCCCCACCTCCAAAGCGGCATGGTTGACCCTGTAAATGCCCTTTAAGGTCACGGACGCAAAACCCTCCTGCTGCTGAAGGATCTGCCAGTCTGCGGGTGCTTCTGTCAATACAATTCCATGCATAATCTCACTCCTTACGATAATCTGATTCTATTTTAAAAGTGAATGACACACATGAACATAGAGAAACTTACAGAACATACATAGAAATTTTACAGAAATAAAGCAAAAGAACCAGCCTCCGGTCAGAAAAACGATCAACGGTTCCCTGACCGGCGGCTGATTCTTTGATCAATATCCGGTGCTTCACTCCGCCCGCAGCAGGAGTGCAATATCCATTCCATCCTCTCTCACCGGAGGAACCACGTCAAAATCTCCGCCGCCCTGAACCTTTCGGATGAAGGAAAACCGCCCCGTCACCGGATCCATCCAGAAGGCGGCAAACTCCTTCCCTTCATAAGCCCTGAGAGACAGCCGTATTTCCCGTCCCGTATAAGTATATGCGATCAAAAAATCTTCTCCGGCGAAGACCTGGATACGGTCATATTTCTCTCTCTGCTCACACAAAAGATATTCCTGGGCCGGCCGGCCGTTTACATAATCCACAGACTCCATCAGAGCCTTTAAGAAGGCCATCTGAGAACCGCCGGGATGATGGATGGCGTCCGTCCAGAGGCATTTGACTCCATAGGCTCCTTTCCTGCTCAGATCCCCGTAAAACTGCATCACGGAATTATGGCCGTAGGTGTGGCCTGCCGCCCCTGCCAGAACGCTCCAATATGCGTAGCGGCGCACGTCTGCCGCCTGCCAGTAGGGCTGTGTACTGTCGTGAAGTCCCTGGGGTATTCCCTCATAGGAGGGCTCCCCGTCCAGCACCGGTCTGGCCGGAGTCCTTTCCCTGTCCCGCTCCACATAGCGCCAGTTATCCTCGCCGAACCAGCCCTCCCTCTCGTTATTGTCATCCCATGCTCCCAGATTCTTCTGATCGTAGCGCCGATGCCCTGACTGAAACAGGTTGAAATCCAGCCAGGTCTCCTGATGGAACCAGAAAGCGGAGGTGGTGCGCCCGAAGGGATGATAGCCCACCAGGCGATCCGGATTATCCGCCTTCATCAGCTGCCCCATCCGGCAGAACACCTCCGGGGCCACATCGCCCCGCACATCGCCGCCCACGATCCAGATTAGGTTCGGCGCATTATGATAGCGATTCAGAACAAATTCCATATAAGCGTCCACATTTCCCATGTTCAGACTCCCGCTCTTCACAATGCTGCTTCCCCACACCGGGAGAATGCCCATATAAAGCCCCAGTCTCTCCGCGATGGCCATCACCTGATCCACATGCTGCCAAAACCCTGAATCCGCCGCAGGCCTTGCCAGATCATCCTCTGTCAGGGCTGCCTGGCCCGCCTGATTTTTCTGACCTCCCCCGTGGATGAAATCCGCAAGAATGATATTGAAGCCCAGCTCCTTACGGTTGCGGAGATAGTTTTCACTCTCCTCCAGGGTCAGTTTATGAAACAGAAGCCATGCTGTGTCAGCCAGCCAGAAAAAAGGTTTGTCACCGACACAGAAATACCTGCCGTTATCCGTCACCTGCAGCGCACCCTGCTCCCAGGGCTTTTCATATACTCTGCCGTTCATAATCCCACCTCCTGTAATTAATTCCCGCGAGGGTCAAAGACCCTGTTGCTTGCAGCGGGGTCTTTGACTCTCAAGCCGATACCGGACCTTCCAGACACCGGAGCCGCACCGGGCTGTCATCTGCCCGTCCTCCGGTACAAACACAAGACCCTCCGCCTCCACACTGCACGCTCCCGGCTCCAGCCGGATATCTGCTATGGTATTGGGCGGAACCGTGACCAGCAGGGCTATCCCGCCGTCCTGCCGCTCCCATCTCACCGCCAGCCTTCCGTAGATACTCTCATAGGAGCCTTCCGCAAAATCAAAGGCTTCTCCCGTCCGCGGGCTGATAATACTGTGACGGTAGCCGGGCGCCTTCTCGTCCGCCTCAAGCCCCAGCACCACCCGGTACAGCCAGTCACCGACAGCACCGTAGGCATAGTGGTTAAAGGAATTCATATCCGGACTCCACATTGTCCCATCCGGCTTGAGCCCATCCCAATGCTCCCAGACCGTAGTGGCCCCCATTTTAACCTGGTAAAGCCAGGATGGGAAATCCTCCTTCAAAAGCAGTCCGTAGGCCTCATCCACATAGCCGTTTTCACTCAGGGCATGGCAGAAATAGGGTGTACCCACAAAGCCGGTAACCAAATGCCCCTGATGCTCCGCCAAAAGCTCTACCAGCCGCTCTGCAGTCTGCGCCCGGTACTCTTCGGGAACCAGGTCAAAATACAGGGCTACGATATGTGCCGTCTGAGTCTGGGCCGTCATCCGCCCCTCACTGTCAAAAAAGGTATTCTGAAATTTCTCTACAATCCTTTCCTTAAGTCCGCCGTAGTATGCCGCATCCGCCTCATGACCCAAAATGCCCGCAATCTTTGCGAAGAGCCCCGTCGAATAGGCAAAATATGCCGTACAGGTCAGGTCGTTGGGCGTTGCGCCGAAATAACTCCCCTCCCGGGCATCCAGCGCCACCCAGTCGCCGAATTGCAGCCGGTAATTCCAGATATAATCTCTGGAATGTGCCTCCATGAAGCCAATCCACTTTTTCATGCTGTCATACTGGTCCTCCAGAATTTTCCTGTCACCGAAGATCAGGTACATGGTCCAGGGATTGATCACTGCCACATCTGCCCATGCCGCCGCCGAATGGGTGCCCTGAGAAAGCAGCCAGTCATCCTTCTCCCTGCCGCTGATAATATCCGGCACCACGTGGGGAACACCGCCATCTTTCGTCTGGTCCGCCGCCACATCCTTAAGCCACTTTTCATAAAAGGGATATGCTTTCGTCAAAAAGCAGGCCGTGCGGCAGAAGATCTGGGCGTCCCCTGTCCAGCCCACGCGCTCGTCGCGCTGAGGACAATCCATGGGAATATCCACAAAATTACCCTTTAAGCCCCAAAGAATATTGTGCTGTAATTGATTCACCAGGGGATCTGAGCACCTGAATTCTCCCGTCTGCTCCATCCTGGAATGTACCGTCAGAGCTGTAAAATCTTCCGTCCGGGCCTCCCCCGGAAGGCTAATGACATGCACATAACGGAAGCCCTGAAAGGTAAAATGAGGATGATAGATCTCCTCTCCTCCCTTGCAGATATATCGAAGCTCCTGCTTTGCCGAGCGGAGGTTTTCCGTATAAACATTACCCTCCTTATCCAGAACCTCAAAGCATTTCAGAACCGCCTCATCCCCGGGATTTCCCCGAAAGACGCACTCCACCCAGCCGGTCAGGTTCTGCCCGAAATCGATCACACACTCGCCCTTGGGCGTGGTAAAAATGCGCCTGGCCGGGAGCCTGTCTATGATGCCCATTCGACAGCCCGGCTGGGCAGTCAGCGCCTCTTTCGGAAAATCTACATACTCCACGGGCCGCCAAACGACGGCTGCCTGCTTCAGCGCTGCTGTCTGCCCGGCCCCGGCTTTGTCCTGCTTCAGCGCTGCTGCCTGCACTGCCCCGGCTTTGTCCTGCTCCCCGGCGCTCCCCGACGCTGTGTCCCTGTCGAATACGTTCCACCCGGGAATCTCCCTTGTGGCATCATAGGTCTCCCCATCGTAAATTTCAGAGAACAGCACCGGCCCATCCGCAGCCTTCCAGTCCCCATCCGTCACAAACCACTCTTCCCGGCCGTCGGTATAGCGCACCTTAAGCTGCAGAAAAAAAGCCGTCCGATCTCCGTAATTATTCCGCAGAAGCAGGAATCCCATTTTCCCTTTATACCATCCCGCTCCCACCATAGCCGCCAGCGTATTCCCGCCCTGCTTCAGCATTCCGCCCACATCGTAGGTCTGGTAACAGAGATGCTTGTGATAGGATGTCCAGCCCGGTGTCAGCTCGTCCTCCCCCACTCTTTCCCCGTTGATGTATAATTGATAAAGTCCCAGGGCCGTGGCACACACATAAGCCTCCTCCACCTCGCCGGAGAGCAGTATATCTCTGCGCAGACATGTGCTTCCTGAGCAGTCACTGTCATCCCTGCTCTCGCCTGAAATGAAACGGGCATCCCACTCCTGCTCCCTCAAAATACCCGTCACGAAACGGCCGGGGACACAAAATGCGCTCTCACAGCCGCCCGCCCGGACCTGCACCCGGACATAATAGCAGGAAAGTGAACGTAAGAATTTATCTTCCGCCAACTCCACATGGACTGAACGGCTGCTCTCCACGAATCCACTGTCGTAGACCGGCTTCTGAAAATCCGGTGTCAGGGCAATCTGCAGCCTGTAACCCTCCTGCAGTACATTACGCTGATCACTCTTAATCTTCCAGGAAAAACGCGGCATCCCCGCTGTGCCCACAGGATTTCTCAGATAATCCATTGTCAGTTCAGATATCGCTATCATAAATTTACACAGTCCTCCTCACTGCCTCCAGCCAGCCGTTATAACGCCTCGCGCACTCCTCAGCCGTCATAAAAGGTCGGTACTCTTCATAGTGTAGATTACCAAAAATCTTATCTTTTTCATAGACCCCAAGACTGATTCCGGCCAGATAAGCCACTCCGATCCCGGACAGTTCCTCCGCATCGGGGACAGCAACACAAATCTGTGCCATATCACTCTGGAACTGCATGAGATAACGGTTTCTTGTAGGTCCCCCATCCACACACAGCTTCTCAAGCTTCGCGCCGCTGTCCTGCTCCATGGCCTTCAGCACATCCGTGATCTGGTAGGCAATGCAGTCCAGCCCGGCTCTCACGATTTCATTTCTGCCGGTATTCCTGTCCATCCCACAGATCAGCGCCCTGGCTTCACTCTTCCAGTAGGGAGCTCCGAGGCCGCTGAAGGCGGGAACCAGAAAAACGGCATCCTGCTGATTTGCCGCCAGGGCTAATTCTTCCGTCTCCCCCGGGGAGCCTGTCAACCCCAGGTTCTCCTGCAGCCAGGTGATCACCGCCCCGGTATAATTTAAGTTCCCCTCCAGCACATAGGTCACTTCCCCGTTCATACCCCAGGCCAGTGACGTCACCAGTCCATGACTGCTGGCCTGAAAACTCCGGCCGATGTTCATCATCAGGGAAGATCCCGTACCATACGTGGCTTTTACCCCTCCCTTCTCATGACAGCCCTGGCCGAACAGTGCGCCATGGGAATCCCCCAGTACACTGTGAACCGGCAGGCTCCGATCCAGTACTCCGCCCAAATCTGTCACGGCAAAGAGGGAATCGGAATCGCAGACCTGAGGCAGCGCCTCCACAGGCACCCCGAACATACCGCAGATCTCCTCGTCCCATGATAAGGTGTGCAGGTTAAAAAGCTGCGTCCTGGATGCATTGGAGTAGTCGGTCTTAAACACCTTCCCTCCGGTCATGCAGAAGAGAAGCCAGCTGTCCACCGTTCCAAGACAGAGTTTTCCCTGCTCCGCCAGTTTCTCCGCCTCCGGACAATTCTTCAGGATCCATTTCATCTTGGACGCAGGAAAATAGGGGGAAAGGGGAATTCCGGTGCTGTCAGCAATCCGCTTTTTCTGTTCCTCCGTAAAGTCCCCGCAAACCTCCGCTCCCCTGGCGCATTGCCATACCACAGCATCGCAGACGGGCTTCCCCGTCTCCCGGTTCCAGGCTGCGGTAGTCTCCCTCTGGTTGCTGATACCGATTCCCGCCACAGACTGAGCCGTGAGTCCGTTCTCTTTCAGAAGCCTCAGCACCACCTCCACTGTGTTGGAATATATTTCCTCCGGGTCGTGGGAGATATAGCCCTCAGGACTGATCTTCTGCCGGTGAGCCTTGTCAGTGCGGGCGATCAGCCTGGCCTGACCGTCAAATAAGAGAGCCTTTGTCCCCTGCGTACTCTGGTCTATCCCTATCACATATTTCATATTTATCCCCCTGCGCCCGCCCTTTGCGGGAACTAACTTAACAGTTTCTCGGCTTCTCTCGCGATACCCTCTCCGTTTAACCCGTAATAGTCAAAAACTTCTCCGGATGTGCCGGTGATCACCGGTGCATCCGGCAGGGACAGGTTTCTCACTTTCCTGGGGCAGTGTTCGCCCACGATCTGGCTTACCCGAGCCCCCAGGCCTCCATAGGGAGAGTGCTCCTCCACCGTGAGCACTGCCCTGCAGCTCTCCGCCGCCCGGGTGACAGCGGCCTCGTCCATAGGCTTAACACAGTACATATCCAGCAGCAGGGCATGAATACCCTGCTGTTCCAGCCGCTTTACCGCATCCAGAGCCGGGCGCACCATCTCCCCACAGGCAATCACCGCCACGTCCTGCCCTCGGGAAAGCACCGTGGCCCTGTCCATCTCAAAGGGTGTATTCCCCTCCTCATAAATATCTTCCACAGGATTGCGGCCCACTCTTATATATGCAGGAGCCTTATCCTGCAGAAGCGCCTCGATCAGGCACCTTGTCTGGTGGCGGTCACTGGGAATATACACCCTCATATTGGGAATGGCGGACATGGCCGCAATGTCCTGGGCAGAGTGATGGCTCATTCCCAGAGCGCCATAACTGACGCCTCCGCTTATGCCGATCAGCTTCACATTGGTATTGCTGTAGGCCACATCCACCTTCGCCTGTTCATAGCTGCGTGTGGACAGGAAACAGGCGGGAGATGCCGCAAAAGGTTTCTTTCCGCACTTTGCAAGCCCTGCCGCAATGCTCACCAGATTCTGCTCCGCGATACCTACTTCCACAAACTGCCCGGGAAAGGTCTCCGCGAAAGGCGTCATGGAGGCGCTTCCCCGGGAATCGCTGCACAGCACCACAATATCCCTGTCTGTCTTGGCCCGCTCCATCAGCACGCTGCAGATAGCTGCTCTGTTGGGAACCTTATTCATCTGCACACGCCTCCCTTCTCTCTCTGAAATCCTTCATGATCTGTTCATATTCCTCAGCGGAAGGCACATGATGATGCCAGGAAGCCTTGTTTTCCATGACCCTGGATCCGCAGCCCTTCACTGTGTTGGCTATGACTACCGTTGGCCTGCCCTTGCACCCCTTTGCCTGTTCGAAAGCCGCATTCAGCTGATCGCTGTCGTTCCCATCCGCCACGGAAATCACGTTCCAGCCGAAGGATGCCCACCGGGCCGCCAGGTCCTCGTGCGCCATAACCTCCTCTGTCCCGCCGGAAATCTGCAGCCGGTTTCTGTCCACCACCGCACAGAGATTGTCCAGCTTATACATTCCGGCCGCCATAGCGCCTTCCCAGACAGACCCTTCCGCCAACTCTCCGTCCCCCATCACTACATACACCCGGTTTTCCAGTCCGTCCATACGGCAGGCCAGGGCTATTCCCACACTCACCGGCAGGCCGTGCCCCAGAGAGCCGGAATTCATTTCAATCCCCGGCAGCTTGTTGTTGGGGTGTCCGATAAATTTAGAACCGAACCTGGAAAATTCCTCCTTCACCTGTTCATAGTTAAAAAACCCCTTGGCCGCCAGCACTGCGTAGAGTGCTTCCACACAGTGACCCTTGCTCATGACAAAGTAATCCCTGTCCGGAGCCTCTGCATTTTCCGGTGAAATGTTCATCTGCCGGAAATAGAGGGTGAGCAGAATATCCACCACACTCATATCCCCGCCGATATGTCCACCGCCTCCCGCCACGATCATATCTACAATATTTTTTCGCAAATCATATGAAAATGCTTTATAATTCATCTTTATACCCCTTGCGTCCTATTTGTACATAGGGCCGTATGCAGCACAGGCCCGGTAATCCGCCCCTTCTTTATCCATGCCGAACGCATTCCACGCCGCCGGACGGAAAATCTTTTCTTCGGGCACATTGTGCATGCTCACAGGAATCCTGAGCATGGAACAAAGGGTGATCAGATCCGCTCCGATATGTCCATAGCTGATGGCACCGTGGTTTGCTCCCCAGTTGTTCATCACATCATAGGCGGAGCGAAACGGCCCGGGCTTCCCGTCACATCTGGGTGCAAACCAGGTGCAGGGCCAGGTGTAGTCCGTACGCTTCCAGAGAATATCCGTTACCTCCTCCGGCAGCTTTACCGTCCAGCCCTCCGCGATCTGCAGCATGGGACCCAAACCTTTTACCAGGTTCAGCCGTATCATAGTCACCGGCATCTGCGCCTCCGTCACAAAGCGTGAGGAGTAGCCGCCGCCCCTGAAATATCCGTAATCAGCGGCACTCCAGGTGGTTGCCTCCAGGATGGCCTTCTGATCGGCCTCTGTCACCTCATACCAGGGCTTCATCACAGGATTGCCCTCTTCATCCCTGGCTCTGCCGCATGCATCCAGGCAGGCCGCGCCGGAATTGATCAGGTGGATAAATCCGCCTGCCTCCTTCGCCACACCTTCCACCTCATAGCCTGTGGCCTTCTTTACCGCCTCAGGGCTCCAATAGGTGCGCACATCCGCAAATATCTGAGCGCGGTTGGTGAGCAGCTTCATAAACAGCATACCCAGCCCGTTTAACACATCATTCTCCGTGGCCAGCACATAAGGCTCCCTGGCTCCGTTCCAGTCAAATGAGGTATTCAGCAGAGCCTCTGCGAAATCGCAGTTGGGATAAAAATCTGTCCACTGCCGCTGTCCCTGGAAACCCGCAGCCAGGGCATTGTGTCCTACCATTTCCTCCTCACATCCCTTAGGAAGCCTGTTATTTCCATTCATAAGATCCTTGATGATGCACATCATCTTCACCACGAACTTCCAGTCCTCTTCCTTCTGCCCGTCTGTCTTCTGTACTCTGGACGGATTCTTGTCAATGCCTTCCCTGCAATGTTCCTTTGTCCACTTATATGCCTTCTGGAATTCTTCCTCGTCATAGATGCCCTGGCTCATCCGGCGGATGATCTCTACCTCGTCCACAGACTCAACCCGCATCCCCAGATACTCCTCGATAAAGGCAGGATCTATAATAGAACCTCCGATCCCCATACAGATGGAACCGATCTGCAGATAAGACTTTCCTCTCATGGTGGCTGCTGCCACTGCCGCCCTTCCAAACCGAAGCAGCTTTTCCTCCACATCCTCAGGTATGTCCGTGGCGTCCGCCTCCTGCACATCATGCCCGTAAATGCCAAAGGCAGGCAATCCCTTCTGAGCATGGGTAGCAAGGACAGAGGCAAGATAAACTGCCCCGGGCCTTTCCGTACCGTTAAATCCCCATACACCCTTAATGGTATCGGGAGACATATCCATGGTCTCCGCTCCATAGCACCAGCAGGGTGTCACAGTCAGGGTCACAGCCACTCCCTCTTTTTCAAAATAATCCGCACACTCCGCAGCCTCGGCCACCCGTCCGATCGTGGTGGGAGAAATAACCACCTTCACCGGCTCTCCATTGGTATAACGTAGCTTCTCCTCAAACAGCTTCTTCGCGCTGCGGGCCATGTTTACAGTCTGCTCTTCCAGGGACCCCCTGACATCCAGGTATCCCCGCCTTCCATCGATGACCGGGCGAATGCCGATCACCGGATATCTGCCAATCAATCTGCTCTCTGCCATAATGTTACCTTCCTTTCCTTTTCACTCGCCCCTCAGATACGCTTTCACATCCTCTTCGATGGGATCGTACAAGTCAGGCTTTACCCCAATATATTTACATGCTTCGTACAACACCGGAACCACATCCTTATGTATCCCGACACAGTGATGGATGTAAGGTCCTTCCACCAGCTTTGCCTCCAGACGCTTTAAGTTTGCGACCTCCACCCACACATAGGTGCCCTTGGTATAAGGTCCGTCAACACCCTTTGCATTACCAAGAAGCAAAGAATACTCTCCGTTGTCGCCGTCAAAACGGCAGAGGGTCATAATACCCTGCTTTGCCCGGGCCTCCACCGCTCCGGGATAATCAAAGGCCAGAGGATAGCCGATCGTGGGCCTGCAGGATGCGCAGGAAAGAGGCCAGGGCCCGCAATGCTGCAGCAGCTCCCCGTTCTCATTGTCAGGATGGCGCACCGTCCAATCCGCGAAGAAGCTTCTGGTCTCTCCCATACCTGCGGCCTCCGCCAATACGGCAGTCACCGCGCCATGAATATCAGTCTCGCAGACCACAGGAAGTCCCTCCTCGTTCAACAGACTGTTAGCCGCACAGGGCATGATCCCAAGCTCCCCCTGCAGGGCATTCCAGCACTGGATTGCCACTGCATTACAGCCATACCTGTCCGCCAGGGTTCTCATGGCAACCTTAAGCGCCGCCACTGTCTCCAACTCTTCATCCTTAACCGCCACATCGAAGTGCTCCCTGCAGTAGGCCACTGTCTCCGCCACCTGAGTTTTCTCTTCCTTTACTTTCTTTATCTCTGCCGTCAGTTCAGGAAGAGGAATGGGCGAAAGCTGGATGCCGAATTTTTCCAAAAGCTCGCCTTCATTGCACATGGTAGACCAGAAATCAAAGGGCCTGGGCCCGATCTGCAGAATCCGGGTGCGCCGGAAAGCCTTTACCACATTGCAGACAGTCAGGAAATTCTGAATCCCCCTGGAAAATTCCGGATCCTCCAGCCTGCAGTTTGTCATGTAAGTAAACGGCACGCCGAAACGACGCAACACCTTCCCTGTGGCAAACAGACCACACTGACTGTCCCGTAAGCGGATACCGTTTTCATCGGGACGTTCGTCCCTGGGTCCCCAGAGCAGCACCGGTACATTCAACTCCTTTGCCAGTCTGGCCACCTCATACTCGGTCCCGAAATTGCCGTGAGGAAAAAAGATACCGTCTACCTTTTCCGCCTTAAATTTTTCCGCAATCCTGATCCTGTCCCCGTCATCATGCAGCAGCCCATCCTCCGCAATGTCGTCAATATCCACAAATTCAACGTTGAGCTGACGCAGTCTTTCTCTTGTCAGATTCGCATATTTCACCGCATCCGGCGCCGAAAAAATGCTTCTCCTTGTAGGAGCAAACCCCAATATAACCTTATCCATCACCCTAC
>JAIDME010000199.1 GCA_029050705.1 Acetatifactor sp. | reverse complement strand
GGAAAACTACGGTGATAAGCTTAAGACCATCAGCCGGCTGATGCAGAGCTTTTCCGATGCAGAGAAGTCTGAGGCGGACATTGATACGCTGGCGGGACTGTTCGGCCGGGTTATGGCGGAGATAGTGACGCCAAGGGAGGATGAGTGGGCGGAGAGCCTGCGGACCTTGGGATTTTTTCTGGGAAAGTTTATTTATCTCTGCGATGCCTATGAGGATGTGGAGAAGGATATAAAGAAGGGGACTTTTAACCCGCTCAAAGAAAGGTACGAAAGACCGGATTTTGAGGAGGAATGCAGGACAATCCTCATGATGATGATGTCGGAATGCTGCCGGGAATTCGAAAAACTGCCTATTCTGGAGAATGTGGAAATCCTGCGCAATATTCTGTATTCGGGAGTATGGGGCCGCTATGAAGCGGTACATGAAAAGAGGAATCAGTAGAACGGAGATGAAATGTATAATCCATATAGTGTATTAGGGGTGAGCAGAGATGCAACCGAGGAAGAAATTAAAAGAGCATACAAGACGCTGAGCAGGAAATATCATCCCGACGCCAATATCAATAATCCAAACAAGGCACAGGCGGAGGAAAAATTTAAGGAGGTTCAGGCGGCGTACCAGCAGATTATGAAGGAGAGAACTTCCGGTTACACCGGTGGCAGCTACGGCGGAAACGCTTACAGCGGGAACAGGTCGGCAGGCGGCCATGGCGGATTCTACTACCGCGGTCCCTTCGAAGGCTTTGGTTTCGGCGGTTTCGGTCAGGAAACCGGCTATGAAGAAAATACTTATATCCGGGCTGCGGGGAATTATATTCGAAACGGATATTACAGGGAGGCGCGTACTGCGCTGGACGGGATGAGCCAGGCGGAGAGGACGGCAAGGTGGTACTATTACAGTGCGATCGCTTACTCCGGACTGGGAAGCAATGTGGCGGCCCTGGAGCATGCAAGACAGGCAGCAGCCATGGAACCGGGCAACATGAGCTATTCGCAGCTGGTGCAGCAGTTTGAGAGCGGCGGAAACTGGTATCAGCAGCGCCAGGCTGCTTATGGTTATCCCACCGTAGGAGGCAGCAATATATGCATGCGGATCTGTATTGCCAACCTTATCTGCAATATGTGCTGTCTTGGCGGCGGCTGCTGCGGAAGCGGCATAGCGGGGCCGGGAATCTATTTCTGAGCGTTGGTTCCGTTTACATATTTTTTGATGGCATCAAAGCTTTCCCTGCTGATGACATGCTCCATTTTGCAGGCATCTTCCAGGGCAGTATGTTTGTCTACCCCCAGCCTCATCAGCCAGCCGGAGAGAAATTCATGGCGTTCGTAAATCATCTCGGCAATTTCACGTCCGGAGGGAGTCATAGTGATGAAACCGGACTTGTCTACCACTATATGTTCCTTTTCACGCAGATTCTTCATGGCAACGCTGACGCTGGATTTTTTAAAGCCAAGCTCATTTGCGATGTCTACGGAGCGGACAACGGGAAGCTGTCTGCTCAATATCAATATGGTTTCCAGATAATTTTCCGCCGATTCGTTCACATTCATTTTGCAATCCCCACTTCATGTATATTGATTTTAGTATAGCACGGAATCTGAAATCAGGCAAACTAACTTTAAAACAATAGTTTAAGAGAGTTTTATCGGACTTAAAATTTTATATGATATGCCTGTAAAAATCATTGACAGAATAATCTGTTCGTCAGGAGGCGGTAAGATGGAGAGAAGAGCAGGCAGTTTTCGATTTTGGGCTGCAACGGCTATACTGGTATCGGTTGCGGTCCTTTCCGTTGCGGGGACGGTGATGTGCAGGACGAACCTGAGCAGTGAGGAGCTGGAGGGATATTACCGGGAGAAGGAGGCGCGGCTGGTAAAGGACACCAGGGCGTATCTGAACCGCAGCGGTTTTGACAACAGCGGTGTGATGCTGACCCGCGTGGTAGACGGGAGCGGAAGCCGTATGTATACCGTCACGGTTCACCACAGGGACATAGACAGGATGGAAGAGGCAGACAGAGAGGCTCTCGCGGAGGAATTGGCGGCTTTCGCCTTTGAAGATGGCAGAAGTACATTTAACTACAAATTTCTTTTTACCGATTGACAGGAACTACATGACATTTTCAGGAAATTGGGGTATACTTTTTTTAAGATTTTCCATAGAGAGGAGTCCCGAAAATGTCATTTATTCCGAAACCACATGAAATTTATAAGCATTTTAAAGGGAATCTGTACCAGATAACGGCGGTAGCGGAGCACACGGAGACAGGTGAGCAGCTTGTCATCTATCAGGCGCTGTACGGAGATTTTAAAACCTATGCCAGACCTCTTTCCATGTTTACCGACAGGGTGGACAGGAAAAAATATCCGGAGACTGCTCAGGAGTTTCGGTTTGAACTCCAGGGAGCCGATGCGGAGAGGCAGCGGGCAGAGTCGGCTTCAAGCGCGGATTCGGGAGCGGAGCCGGAGGTAAATACAGAGCCGGAGTCGAATGCGGAGGCGACGCGGGATTCTGCGGGCCGGACGGCAGCTTCCGACCGGAACCAAGAGGAATGCTCTGAGGGCGAACTGACCCTGGATCCCATGGTGCTGGAGTTTCTGGACGCGAATGAGTATGAGCAGCGCCTGAATATTCTGGCGGGACTGCACCACAGGATCACCGATGAAATGATTACCACTATGGCCATTGCCTGTGATGTGGAAATCAATGAAGGTGATATTGAGGAGCGGTATGAATCCCTGAGAGCATGTCTGCTGACGCGGGAGCGGTATGAGTGTAACCGTATCAGATAGACAGAACAGATAATCTCCCTTTTAAGATGCAGGTGCGGGCTGGCTGGCGCCGAGACGGCAGCGGAAGGGAGTGGCTTATGACATATGTTATGGATCAAAAGATGGTGATTGGGGTATCTTCCAGGGCATTGTTTGATCTGACCGTTGAAAATGAAATATTTGAGAAGCAGGGCCTGGAGGCCTACTGCCACTATCAGGTGGAGCACGAGCAGGAGGTTCTGAAACCGGGACCGGGATTTCAACTGATCAAATCTCTTCTGCAGCTCAATGAGTGTGTGGGGGAGAGGGACTTGATCGAAGTCATCATAATGTCCCACAACAGTCCGGATACTTCCCTGCGGGTATTCAATACCATTGCGCATTACGGACTGCCGATAACCCGTTCGGTTCTGGCCAGCGGAGCGTCCCTTGCGCCTTACCTGGCGGCTTTTGGAACGGATTTATATCTGTCCGCCTGTGAGGAGGACGTACAGAGCGCGATTGACAGCGGGATTGCAGCCGGAATCATCTGCACCGGTGGCACGGGGAACTGTGGGGAGCAGGAGAAGCCGACGGTAAGGCGGGATTCCAGAATCATTCCCATAACACGGACATTGTCCGGGACATTGTCCGGGACATCGTTCCCGGCTTCAGCGCTGGTCCCCGGGCAGATACGCATTGCCTTTGACGGAGATGCAGTTCTGTTTACGGA
>JAIDME010000198.1 GCA_029050705.1 Acetatifactor sp. | reverse complement strand
CCCACGCCTCCCCCCCGAATAACCTATATTAAATAAAAAATTTCTCAATCACCTGTATCAGCCCGTCCTCATCATTAGACGCTGTCACATAATCTGCAGCTTCCTTCACAGCCTGCTGTGCGTTTCCCATAGCAACGCCCACACCTGCATACTTGATCATGGAAATGTCATTGAAGCCATCGCCGCAGCACACAGTGTTTTCCCTTGTCACCCCAAGTACAGGCAGAATTTTATCCAGAGACTCCGCCTTGTTCACATTTTTCGGCACAACTTCAATAAAATAGGGTTCGGAACGATAAATGTCGGCACGGTCGCTGTACTGCTCCCGAAGCTCCTGTTCCAGGCGCTCCGCCTTCTCGGATTCCGCAGTCATCAAACACTTGTTGATATCAAAGTCCACAAACTTTATAAAATTATCCACTTCCCTCACCGGAAGACCGTTGATGCGGGCTTCCAGCTCCACATATTTATCCGGGGGAAAAGCCGAGATAACCTCATCCCCCAGATAAGTAATCAGACCACACCCGTTGTCTCTTGCAAAACGGTACAAGCCCGGCAGAAGAGGAAGCGGCAGAAGTCTCTGATAGATAATATCCCCTGTGTAGCAATCCACGATCCTTGCGCCGTTGAAAGAGAGAAGATAGCCTCCGTATCTCTCCAGCTCCAGCTCTTTCTCATACTTAAGCATACCGGGCGTGGGTCTGCCTGAGGCGAGAATCACCTTCTGCCCCCGCTTCATCAGGTCCTGAATCGCCAGCCTGGTGGCGGGTGTGATCTCTTTCTTTGAATTTGTCAGAGTCCCATCAATATCCAAAACCAACGCTTTTTTCATACTTATTCCCCTGAGGATTCCTGTTCGGGCTCACCGCTCTCTTCGGAAGCGGCGGCAGCCTCCTGAACCTTCAGATAGTTCAGATTGCCCCGGGCATTCGTCACCTCATACCCCTGCGCAATTTCTTCCATATAAGCACTCATTGTCTCAGTCAGCAGCGTATTTTCTATATCCAGATACCAGGCAGGGTTATTTGTTCCCACATAGTAGACAACATAGGAGCTCTCACCCTCACCGCCCAAAATTGCGGTAGTCTCTCCGCTGACCCGGGCGCTGTCAAATATCCAGTCAGCCAGGGCATCCGTCATGCTGTTCGCCGTCAGTCCCTCGTGCAGACCTCCTTCAACAGAAGAACCGTTCTTGTCCGCCAGTTCTGCAAAGCTGTCCTCCGTTGCGGCGCCATTCTTCCATTCCTCCAGCATGGCATCCGCACTGACAGCCGAATCTGCACTCACAATAATGATCCTGGCGTCTGCCGTGGGCGTCTGATCCAGACTGCGGCCTTCGAACTCTATCGCATAGTAGAGATGACCGGTGGTATTTTCAATGACCGTTGTGTCCCCGGCCTTTCTCTCGCTGTCAAACAGCCAGTCCCGAAGCAGGCTGGCAACTGCGCTGCGCTTTACGTTCTCCTTCAGATCGCCCAGCCGGATAATGTTCTCCAGGGCCGCTTCCGCTGATTCGCGGGCTTCTCCCATGGCAAATTCAATCTCTGCCTCAGAGGGCTGATACGCCGCATCCGTGCCGCTTCCTTCAGTTCCTTCCGTCTCATCCACGGGGTCGGCCAAATCCGTAGGCTCAGTGGGCAATTCCGCATTAATCGTAATGACGCGGTAATCCACAGAATCATAGTCATCCGCATGCTCCCCGTAATATGCCTGGATATCCGCTTCAGACGGCGCTTTCTCCTGTGAAATCTGCTCATAATATGCGCTGAGCTTCATTGTATCGGTGACAAAGCCTTTCACCCGGGAAGCCGTGGCATATGTGCCGTACAGCTGCTGTATATAAGCCTTCTCCGTCATACCTGCGGCAGCGGCGGCTTCCTTCAGCGTTTGCTCATATTTCGCATATTCCTCGGTGGTATCATAGGTAAATCCCGCCTCGTTCATCTTATCCCGCAGCGCCTTGTTGCTGGCAATATTTTCCACCGCCAGCTGCTCGAAATAATCCTGGAAGGTCAGCGTATCAGTGTACATCTGGGTGGACAGGTCCCCGCTCAGGTCAATTCCGAACATGCTCAGGTAATAACTGTTCTGGGTAATGTAGCTGTTCCTCATCAGATTGTAATTATATTCGAATTCCAATCTGGATACCTTCTCTCCCGCCACCTCAATAAATGTGCCGTTTATGGTCAGATAGCTGCGAATGGGAAAAGATACCACCAGGCAGAACAGCAGCACAACAACTGCTATCCCCGTAATCCTGCTGACCAGTTCGTCCCGCCTGGCCTTTTTGCGCTCCTCTTCCTTTCTCTGCTTTTTCAGGTCGTATTTCGTCACAACCTTTTTTTCCTCTGTGTTCTCTGTAACTTTCTTAGACATAATGATCCTTTCTTTGAATTTTGTAAATTATACTCCATGGTCTGTTGCTTTCGCAACTCATTTCACATATTTTTCAAGTTTTTCAACAATATTTTTCATACAGCCGGGCTCAAAGGGATTGTCCAGCCCTACTTCCTTTATCATATTTGTAAAGAAATCGCTGGCTGACAGCTTGCAGAGCTTCAGGTAACTCTCCCATGCCGCCTTAAAGTTCTCGTCCATCTTTACCTTGTACTGCAGCGCGCAGGTCTGAGCAAGGCAATAATCAATGTAATAAAGAGGAGAAGTGTAAATGTGGGTCTGCTTCTGCCAGAATCCGCCCTTCTCAAAAAACTCATAACCGCTGTAATCCATGTGGGGCCTGTACTCACCTTCCAGTTTCAGCCATGCCGCATGTCTCTCGGCCGGCTTCATATCGGGATTCTCGTACACAATGTGCTGGAACTCATCCACCATGCAGCCGTAAGGAATAAACGCCGCAGAATCCTCCAGATGCATCTCAATATAATCCTCCGCCCTGCCGCCGAAGAACATTTCCATCCAGCCCTGAGTGAAAAATTCCATGGACATGGAGTGGATCTCCGCTGTCTCCATGCCGATATCCCCGTGCTCCCTGATAGGATCCTTGCCGGAGAGATAGCCCTGGAATGCGTGTCCGCACTCATGTGTGATCACGTCCACATCCCCGCTGGTGCCATTGAAGTTTGCAAATACGAAGGGGGAATTGTACACGGGCATATAGGTCATGTAGCCGCCTGCCCTCTTTGTCTTGCGCCCCAATACATCAAACAGCTCATTCTCCATCATGAAATCCATGAATTCCTTCGTCTCCGGAGAAAGCTCCCCATACATCTTCTGGCCTGCTGCCAGAATCTCATCCGGAGTACCTGTCGGCGCGGGATTCCCCTCCCTGAAGTACACCGCGTTGTCGATGCAGCTTAAGCTATCCAGCCCCAGCCGCTTTCTTCTGCGCTCGTGCAGCTCCTCCGCAAAGGGGACAAAATCCTTTTTCACCTGTGCCCGATACGCCTCAACCTCAGCCTGTCCGTAACAGTTGCGCCCCATGCGGTAATAGCCCAGCTGCAGATAATTCTCATAACCCATCAGCTTCGCCTGGGCGGTGCGGTTTTTCACCAGCTTGTCATAGAT
>JAIDME010000197.1 GCA_029050705.1 Acetatifactor sp. | reverse complement strand
CGAAGATACTATGCTTGCCGCGGATTATGTGGTGGATATAGGACCCGGTGCCGGTTCCCACGGCGGCGAGGTCATTGCCTGCGGTACTGCGGAGGAGATCATGCAGGTGCCGGAGTCCATAACCGGGCAGTACCTGAGCGGTGCCCTGAAAATCCCTGTGCCCAAGGAGCGCAGAAAGCCTGCAGGCTGGCTGACAGTGAAAGGGGCGCAGGAAAATAACCTGAAAAATATTGATGCGGAATTTCCGCTGGGAGTTATGACCTGCGTCACGGGAGTGTCGGGCTCCGGCAAGAGCTCTTTGGTAAACGAGATACTTTACAAGCGACTTGCAAGGGATCTGAACCGTGCCAGATGTATTCCCGGAAAACACAAAGGCATTCTCGGAATTGACCAGCTGGATAAAGTGATTGCCATTGATCAGTCTCCCATCGGGCGAACGCCCCGCTCCAATCCGGCCACTTATACAGGCGTGTTCGACCAGATCAGGGATCTCTTTGCTTCCACAGCAGATGCCAAGGCGAAGGGCTACAGCAAAGGCCGGTTCAGCTTCAATGTAAAGGGCGGACGCTGTGAAGCCTGCGGCGGCGACGGTATCATCAAGATTGAGATGCACTTTCTGCCTGATGTGTATGTGCCCTGTGAGGTATGCGGCGGCAAAAGATACAATCGGGAGACATTGGATGTAAAGTACAAGGGCAAGAATATTTTTGACGTTCTGGACATGACGGTGGAGGAGGCTCTTCCTTTCTTTGAGAATCTGCCCTCCATTCGAAACAAGATACAGACGCTCTATGATGTGGGACTGTCCTATGTAAAGCTGGGCCAGCCATCCACAACTCTGTCCGGCGGCGAGGCACAGCGCATCAAGCTTGCCACCGAGTTGTCCCGGCGCAGCACAGGAAAAACCATTTATATTCTGGACGAGCCTACCACCGGACTGCATTTTGCGGATGTACACAAGCTGGTGGATATTCTGCACAGGCTGGCGGATGGTGGAAATACGGTGGTAGTCATCGAGCATAATCTGGATGTGATCAAGACTGCGGACTACATTATAGACATTGGCCCGGAGGGCGGCGAGAGAGGCGGAACCATTATTGCCAGAGGGACGCCGGAGGAAGTGGCGGAGAACAAAAAGTCCTACACGGGTGCCTATGTGAAAAAAATGTTGGAAAGGGCCTAATGTAATCAAAGCTTTGAACCGATATATATTATGCGTGGGTTAAACCATGCGTATACAGCAGAGAATAAACGAGCACGGATGCACAAAACAGGCGGAAGGAATTCGCTGATTTGCGGTATCCGTGTTTTTTTGCAGCCCCTTGTAAAATTTTTATAAAAAAGCTATGAAAATAAATGGATTTCGGTTATAATGAAAATTGTATGACTGGGTTTAGATAATCGGAGTTCATCGGAAAGGGGCATAGGCAGTATGCAGTGTACAGATATCGGTATTGATTTGGGTACGGCCAGTATTTTAGTATACATCAGAGGAAAGGGCGTTGTTTTGAAGGAGCCCTCCGTTGTGGCATTTGATAGAGACACTAACAAGATTAAGGCTATTGGCGAAGACGCGCGCCTGATGCTGGGAAGGACTCCCGGCAATATTGTGGCGGTGCGCCCTCTGCGTCAGGGTGTTATTTCTAACTACACCGTTACCGAGAAAATGATGAAATATTTTATCCAGAAGGCGCTGGGCAGGAGGGCGTTCAGAAAACCCCGCATTGCGGTCTGCGTTCCCAGTGGTGTTACGGAGGTTGAGAAGAAGGCGGTTGAGGATGCGACCTATCAGGCGGGAGCCAGGGAGGTTGCCATTATTGAAGAACCTATTGCAGCGGCCATCGGTGCCGGTATTGATATTTCCAAGCCCTGTGGCAATATGATTGTTGCCATAGGGGGCGGTACCTCCGACATAGCGGTTATTTCGCTGGGAGGAACTGTCGTCAGCGCTTCTATCAAGAT
>JAIDME010000196.1 GCA_029050705.1 Acetatifactor sp. | reverse complement strand
GAGCAGATGCTGGGGCACAATAAGCGGCCGGAGATAGAGGTCTTTGAGCTGGGGATGATCCATACGGTAAAGGAGCTTGATGAGCAATTCCATTTTATCCGTCCCGTCCTTTTTGCCCTGGTGTTCGGCCATGGCGGAGAGATGCCGGCCACAGTGCCGGCCCTAAAACATATGGTGGATTTCCTGTATGAAACTTTCCCGGAACAGGGGGAGGTGCTTTGGGGTTATACCCAGGCTCACAGGCAGGATTGGGAGATGATGGGTAAGGCTCTGGACATGGGGGCGGTCAGCCTTCGGATCGGCTTTGAGGATTCGGATTGCCTGGCGCCCGGTGTCCGGGCGGCCTCCAATGCGGAACTGGTGGCCCGGGCGGCAGAGCTTGTCCGTGAGAAAGGTATGGAGCCAATGACAGCACGGGAGGTTCGTGAGATGATGAGGATACAGTAAACTGCAGACATAGAAAAACCACCCCGAAGCTTTGACCAGGCGGAAGGGTGGTTTTTTTATCACTTCAAAGTCAATTTACAACGTTTTTTTAAAGCACACATATCTGCCAATGCAGCGGAAGCCGCAGGCAAGTGCATCGGTCTGTGACTCGTCTTCATTGAAGAAAACCATATGCTTTGCGCCCCTGCGTTTGCAGTCGTTCAGTGCAGCTGTCAGCAGGGCACGGTAAACATCACTGTCATAGATACCATCGGGAAAATCAATTCCAAAGATTTCCGGCATATGCGTATCAGCTATATAATAAATTGCACCCGTTACTTTTCCGTTTCGGAGGCAGACATATATCCTCCAACGGTCAATCGCATCGAGGATTCTCGCAGAGTTCCAATACATATCATAGTCGGTTTGGGAGTGAAGAACAGAGAAAAGCTCACAATTCTCCCGTGTTAAGGGAAGGATGCCGGCATCCTCCGGCTGCAATACATAATTTTAATTATTTTATCATTTGAACTCATAAACTGCAAGCGCCGCAGCGCAATTCGGGAGCAGCCGTATCACGCAGGCAAGAACAAATGTTTGTAGAATCGCTTGCAATTATTCATAAAAGTGAATATAATGGTAAATGGATATAAGAGGGCACGGGAGGATGCTGCATATGTATAGCATAAGCAACAGACGATATACGGGAAGCAAGTTTAAGCTGCTCGACTGGATAGAGGAGCTGATACTTGAAAACTGTGAGGGAAACAGCTTTTTTGATGTGTTTGCAGGAACAGGTGTGGTAAGCGAGCGAATGCATATTCATTATGATAAAGTGATAATGAATGATTTCTTATATTCAAATGAGATAATATATAAGGCCTTTTTCGGCAATGAACAATTCGATCAAAATGTAATTGAGCAGTATAAGAATAAGTTTCAAAACATGAATCCCGTTAAATTGAAGGAAAACTATTTTTCAATTCATTTTGGCGGAAAATATTATTCTGAGAATGATGCAATTTTAATTGGGAAGATAAGAGAAGAAATAGAAAAGGCCGGGAAAGATTTATCGGACAGGGAATACTGTATCTTGTTGGCGTCGCTGGTTTATTCTATGGATAAGGTTGCAAACACAGTCGGCCACTATGATGCATATAGAAAGACGAATGAAATGGAGGATCGATTTACATATGAATTAATAAATCCGGAGCCTCCTTCAGATAAATTTTCTATATACAGGATGGATGCAAATGAGCTTGCAAAAAAGGTAAAAGCAGATATCGCTTTTATAGATCCGCCTTACAACAGCAGGCAGTACAGCAGATTTTATCATGTGCTGGAAAATGTTGTGCAATGGAAAAAGCCGGAGCTGGAAGGAACTGCATTGAAACCGCAGGCGGAAAATATGAGTGATTACTGCAGAAGTAATGCGCCGGAGGTTTTTGCAGACCTGATAACGAACATAGATGTGAAGTATATCGTAGTAACCTACAATAATACTTATCATTCCAAGAGCAGTTCGTCCAAAAATAAAATTACTCTGGAAGAGATAACGAAGATTTTATCTTCCAGGGGTAAAACAAGAGTATTTGAAAAAAAGCACCAGTGTTTCAACGCAGGGAAAACGGAATTTGATGATCACAAGGAATTTGTTTTTATAACAAAGGCAGGCGTAAATGATGGGGAATGAAAAAACGATCAGATCACCTTTTTTTTATGTAGGCGACAAATATAAATTAATGCCGCAGCTGAAGCAGTTAATGCCCGAAAATATAGAACAGTACATTGAACCGTTTGTAGGTGGAGGCAGTTCGTTTTTGAACTCAAAGGGTACTTTGTATATCTTGAATGACATAGATTTTTATGTAGTAGAATTGCACAGGCAGATGGGCAGATATGCGGGCAGGGCAGATGAACTGTGCGGCGAGCTTTTTGAAATGATAGATTTCTATGGATTATCCTGTTCCTATCGTGGTATATGTGTTCCGAACGAAATGAAAAAGAAGTATGTAAAAACATATTATTCAAGGTATAACAAAGAAGCTTATTTAAAGTTGCGGAAGGACTTTAACATCAAAAAAAATGATTTCCTGAAATTATATCTGCTGCTTATATATGGTTTTAATCATATGCTTAGATTTAACGGTAAAGGCGACTTTAATCTTCCTGTGGGAAATGTTGATTTTAACGGTAATGTTTATCAGGCGTTACATGATTATCTGGAATTTGCCGGGGAACATGAGACCCGGTTTTTTAATATGGATTATATTTCCTTTTTGGAAACAATTCGTTTTGAAAAGGATTCATATGTGTTTTTAGACCCTCCTTATCTGATTTCCATGAGCGAGTACAATAAATTATGGAATGATAAGAAAGAAGATGAATTATGTGAATACCTGGATTCTTTAGATGACAGGAATATAAAGTTCGGGATAACCAATTTGATCACCCATAAGGGCAGGACGAATCAAAGATTCCTGGAATGGTCAAAAAAATATCATGCCTATGATGTGCAGAGCAATTATATCAGTTTTAACGACAATACGATTAAGGCGGACTCAAAGGAGGTGTTTGTTACAAATTATTCATAGCGGAAGGGCGGTGAGAAGAGGAAATTGAAGGGAGAAAGAAACATGAAGGAGACAGAATTTTCCTGCAGCAGGGACGGGCTTATTATTCGGGGGACGGAATACAGGAGTGAACGGTATGTGGCACAGCAGAACAGTCCCATAGCGATTATCTGCCATGGGTTTGGGGGTAATCAGTATGACCTTTTGTTTTATGTAAAAGAGTTTGCGGACATGGGATATTCGGTGTATTGCTTTGACTTTTGCGGCGGCTGTGTGGTGGGAAAAAGTGATGGGAGCAGTCTGGACATGACCATCGACACAGAGGCTGCCGATCTGAAGGCTGTTCTGGATTACGCGAAGGGTCTGTCCTACACGGACGAGAAGCATATTCTTCTGGCAGGCGGAAGTCAGGGAGGCTATGTGGCAGGGATTGTGGCAGCGGAGAGGCGTGATGAGATTGAGAAGCTGATATTGTTCTATCCGGCACTGTGCATTCCGGATGCAGCGAGAACCGGCACTCTGGGCGGGGCGAGCTATGACATTAACCATGTTCCGGAGGTGATAGATACCTTTGGGGTCAGGATCAGTAAAAAATTTCATGACGGAGTTGTGGACAAGGATGCCATTTCTCAGATCAGCGGCTACAGGGGGCCGGTGCTGCTGATACATGGCTCGGAGGATATGATAGTGAGCAGCAGCTATGCCGTACAGGCGGCGGAAGCCTATGAAAATTGCCGTTTGCAGATCCTTGAGGGGGCGGGACACGGTTTTACCCAGGAGCAGCGGGAGAAAGTGATTGTGTCGGTCAGGGAATTTTTGACTTGACATCTTCCTTATGTTTTGATATTGTATATATATCAAATTGATATCAAAACAATATGGAGGGGTTACTATGACAGAGAAAATTTATGTGACGAAAAAGAACGGTATGCGGGCGTTGCTCCTGAACCTGCTCTTCCTGGCGGCGGCAATTGCTGCAATCGTATTCGGAGCAATCGGTCTGGAGACGGAAAGAGTGTTCGGAATTCCGCTGTTTGTAGTGGGAATGATCGGTATATTTTTGGGCTGGATGCCCCTCTGCGGACTGAAAGTATTAAAGCCGCAGGAGGCTCTGGTGTTGACATTGTTCGGTGATTACAAGGGAACTATCCGGGAGCCGGGATTTTATTTTGTGAATCCCTTCTGTTCTGCGGTAAACCCGGCAGCTGGTACAAAGCTTGCCCAGAGCGGCGACACTCAGGGAAACGGAAATCAGCTGGCTCTTGCAGCTAATGGTGTTACCATCAGTGCTGCGGAAATGGGAAAAAAGATTTCCCTGAAAGCGATGACATTGAATAATGGCAGACAGAAGATTAACGACTGCCTGGGAAATCCGGTGGAGATCGGTATCGCTGTCATCTGGCGTGTGACGGACACAGCCAAAGCGGTCTTTAACGTGGACAATTATAAGGAATATCTTTCCCTGCAGTGTGACTCAGCCCTGCGCAATATTGTCAGAGTTTACCCCTATGATGTGGCTGCCAATGTGGACACCACCGGGGACGGACAGGCGGACGAGGGAAGCCTTAGGGGTTCGGCGGAAGTGGTGGCGGAGCGCATTAAGCAGGAGATACAGAGCAAGGTCAGCGATGCGGGGCTGGAAATCCTCGAGGCAAGGATCACATATCTGGCATATGCGCCTGAAATCGCGTCAGTCATGCTGCAGCGTCAGCAGGCTTCCGCTATCATAGATGCGAGAAAGATGATCGTGGACGGCGCGGTAGGCATGGTGGAGATGGCTCTGGAACGGCTGAACGAGAAGCAGATGGTGCAGCTTGACGAGGAACGCAAGGCGGCTATGGTGTCCAACCTGCTGGTGGTCCTGTGCGGTAACCGCGATGCCCAGCCTGTTGTAAATTCAGGGAGTTTGTATTAATGGCAGAGAAGAAACAGATTCCGCTCAGGTTGTCGGAAAAATTATATGCAGAGATTGCCGCCTGGGCGGAAGATGACTTCCGCTCGGTGAACGGGCAGATTGAATACCTTTTGTCCGAATGTGTAAGACAGCGGAAGAAGGATGGTAAATATGTGTCGGAAACGATAGACGTTCCGCCGGAGCTTGACATATGAATAAAAAACGGATATTTACAAAGACGGATGCAGTGCTGGAAATTTTGGGTTATCTATTTCATGCGGCGGCATTTATTGTGGCGGCTGTGGCTTGTGCCACCGTCGCGGAGATTCCCGTGAGACTGGATTCTGCCGACAATGTTCTTGAATATGGCTCTCCCGGTATATTGTTTATACTGCCGGCGACGATGATAGTTTGCAATATAATTTTTTCCCTGGTGATTCATTTTGTTGATCCCAGGGCATGGAGTCTGCCCTTTACACCACGGCCTGGCAGGGAGATTGCGGTATATCGTGACATGGTCAGGCTGATGACTGTTCTGGAACTGGTGTTGGGAATTTTTACGTTTGCTTATAACTTCTGCCTGTTCCGGGACATCAGGAGAGCATTGATGCCGCTGACTATACTTATGGTGCTGGCGGTTTTTGCGGATATTGCGGTGGCGATTGCGGTATCGGCAAGGCATAATCGAAAGGGATAAGTGTGCAGCTTTACGAGGAAGGACGGTGCAGATGAAATTTATTTCGTGGAATGTGAACGGCCTGAGGGCAGTCATGGGCAAGAATTTTATGGAGGAGTTTAAGAATCTGGATGCGGATTTCTTCTGCCTTCAGGAGACGAAGCTCCAGGCCGGACAGATTGAGATGGAACTACCCGGCTACCATCAGTACTGGAATTATGCTGAGAAGAAGGGCTATTCCGGTACGGCAATCTTTGCGAAGCAGGAGCCGGAGTCTGTGACCTACGGCATGGGAAAGGAGGAGCATGACAGTGAAGGCCGTGTCATCACTCTTGCCTATCCGGACTTTTATCTGGTTACCGTGTATACCCCGAATTCTCAGCGCGAGCTGACACGTCTGGATTATCGTATGCATTGGGAGGATGATTTCCGCGCCTATTTGAATACGCTGAAGCAGGACAGGGGAGTCATCGTCTGCGGCGATCTGAATGTGGCCCATCAGGAGATTGACTTAAAGAATCCGAAGACAAACCGCAGCAACGCGGGCTTTACGGACCGGGAGAGGGCAAAGATGACAGAACTGTTAAGCAGCGGATTTGTGGACAGCTACCGTCGCTTTTATCCTGACAGAGAGGGAGCTTACAGCTGGTGGTCTTATCAGTTCCATGCCAGAGAAAAGAATGTGGGGTGGCGGATTGATTATTTTCTTGTGTCGGAAAATTTTGCAGAGCATATGACCGGCGCGGACATACACCCGGAGATTTACGGCTCCGACCACTGTCCGGTGGAACTGACGATTGAATAACATGCGTATTTTTAGTTCATGAATGAATTATTGTCTTTTCGAGAATAATGAAAATAAATGAGAAAACTGTTCAAAAGGAATCAGCATTTGAACAGTTTTTCTTATTTTAATTAAGATATCTGAACAGGAAGTCAGTGTCGGAAAGGGCGTTCGATATGAAATCATTGTGGGAGAGTACGGTGCGCATACCTAAAAGAAGATCGGCAGAGGGGCTGTATGAGAGAGATGTGGTGGTGATCGGAGCGGGAATGACTGGAATTCTGACGGCCTGGCAGCTGCAGAAGGCCGGCAAGAGGGTAGCGGTGCTGGAGGCGGGGCGGATTGCCGGGGGACAGACGGGGCGAACCACTGCGAAGATCACCTCTCAGCACGGCATGATCTACAGCCGTCTGCTACGGGAAGTCGGACAGAAGAAGGCACAGTTGTATGCGAAGGCAAACCAGAGAGCCATCTCGGAATATGAGCATATTATAAAGAAAAACGGAATTGATTGTGATTTTGAGCGGCTGCCTGCATATCTTTATTCCACCTCGGACAGAACAGGGCTGTGC
>JAIDME010000195.1 GCA_029050705.1 Acetatifactor sp. | reverse complement strand
TAGAGAGGTCTCGTGGGCGCGGAGATGTTGATAAGAGACAGATATAGAATATTCAAAATAAAAATTTTTTTCTTCTTCAGTGGATCTGCCGGCAGCATCATGTGCCTTGAAATACATTTCTCGAATGTGGTCATCATGTTGAAGCATTTCCATGTTACCGTTTTTTTCAATTAACTCAAAAAATGCATTTGCAGCTTCATATGCATATTCCATGCGTTTTTTGTATATCCGGTTCATTTTGCTCCCCCTTTTTCAGAAAATATACAGTATTTATACATAGTATTGGGCCTGCGCCTCCCACATCCGGCTGTAAATCCCTTCCTTATCCTGCAGAAGTTCTTCGTGGCTTCCTGTCTGTACGATATGACCTTCGTCAAAGACAACTATAGTATCGCAGAACCTGCAGCTGGACATTCTGTGGGAGATAAATATCGCAGTCTTGTCTTCCACCATCCTGTTAAAGCGCTGATAGATGTCCTGCTCCGCAATCGGATCCAGCGCGCTTGTGGGTTCGTCGAGAATAACCACCGGCGCGTCCCGGTACAGTGCCCGGGCCAGAGCCAGCTTCTGCTTCTCACCGCCGGAGATTTCCAGCCCTTCCTCCCCGTCTTCCTGCTGATCCTTCAGCAGTTTCGTGTGAATCCCTTCCTTCATCTCTGTTACTCTATCGTACATACCGGCTTCCTCAAGGCTCCTCCGCACCCTGTCTTCATCAAAATCCTGGCTGGCGGACACATTTTCCGCCACCGAGAAGGAGAAAATCCTATAGTCCTGAAAAACGACGGAAAAGAGCCGTATATACTCGTTGTAATCATATTTCTTAACATTGATTCCGTTCAGCAGAATTTCTCCCTCTGTGGGGTCATAGAGACGGCACAGGAGCTTGATAAACGTGGTCTTTCCCGCTCCGTTGGCGCCTACAATAGCAAGTCTGCCCCCTGTGCGCAGGCGAAAAGAAACATTTTTCAGAGCCATTTCGCCGCTGTCGGGATAGCCAAAGGACACATTTTTAAACTCCAGTTCATACTCATTATCTATTCTCTTCTCCACAGGCAGCGTTCCCTCATATTTCTCGTTGGGGATTTCCAGATATTCACTGTAACTGCTCAGATAAGTGTTCTGCGTCTTAAGCCGGATAAGGGCCGAGGACAGCTGCCTGATCTGACCCTGCAGCAGTAACAGCGTGCTCACATATTTGGTCAGCCCGCCGATACTGATGATTCCAAGTATGGCCTTCAATCCAGCAAACAGATAGGCGCACAGCATGAAACCATACTGCAGGGCATAGGTTCGGAAGTCTATCTTAAGAGTCCTGTGCAGAGCGTCTTTTTTGACGTTGTCTATCTCCGTCATGGCACTCCTGCTTTTGTCACGGATAATATTGCCCATATGGAAAATCCGAATATCCTTTCCTGCGGGGTACCGGAACATCAGGTTAAAGAAGTACCAGTAAATTCTGGAACTGTTCACATTTACCAGATCCGCTTTATAGCGGATCTCTCCCTTTCCGGCCTCACATCTGCCCCCAAGCCAGATACCTGTTCCCATCAGAAGCAACAGAAGGACTGTGCTGACCGGAGAGCGGAAAAAGGAAAACAGTATACCCTCTCCCGCAGTCCGGGAAGTTATAAACAGGCCGCCCATGGTTACGACAGCACCCAGGATGGAAAAAGCTGTTCCGAATATATCCAGCACTGCCCGGGTATATCCGTCCAGACCGCCCATGGCATCTACATTATTCTCGGCTTTCGCCATAAGCTCCCGAATATCGTTTTTCTCCAGAATGTCATAATCCAGAGCCATGGCCTTCTCCGCCAGTGCAATACCCCTGACATCATAAAGCCGTACTCTTCCGATACCCTGAAAAACCCTGAAAATCTCTTTTGCCAGTGAAAGAAGAAATAC
>JAIDME010000194.1 GCA_029050705.1 Acetatifactor sp. | reverse complement strand
CATTAAGGACACTGCCGACTATATCGATAAACTGTTATCATCTGTTTTATCGAATGGCATAATAATTATTGTGATAGCGGCTTATCTGAGCACTGTTGACTGGAAGCTGCTGCTTGTTTCCATGTTATGGATTCCCGTCGCAACACTTATCTTTCGAGTCTTTCTTAAAAAGATTTCCTCTCTTTCATGGGAGAAAAAGGGCAGACAGGATAAACTGACAAATATTATTCAGGAGTCTTTTGCTTCTACAGAAACGGAAAAAAGTTTCAATCTGCAGGAACGGAACCTGAAAAATGCCAAAAATGCAATAGACAGAATTCTGGCAGTAGATTTAAAGCAGCAAAAGCAGGAATCTTTTATAACACCGTTTTCTTTTGTGATACAATCATTGCCCGTCTTATTATGCTGCATTTTTGCAGCCTACCTGGCATTTCACGGCAGCCTGGCTGTAGAGGATTTCGTTTCCTTTATCGTTCTTTTAGGGTTTATTTCACAGCCTCTGACGAATTTCACTTCCGTTCTGGTTGATCTGCGCAAAGCAGGCGTGGGCGTTGAACGTTTAAAGATTCTGCTGGATATGCCGGAAGAAACATACGGCGGAGAGAATATTCCGAACAGAGAAAGTGTTACAGCTGTTTCGTTTCAAAATGTTTCCTTTGCATATTCAGGTTCGGAAAATACTATAAAAAATGTCTCCTTCGATATAAAAAAAGGAGAACGAGTCGCTTTTGTCGGCAGTTCGGGCAGCGGCAAGACCACGCTGATCAATTTGATCTTAGGCCTTTATCCGATAGAAAACGGTGATTACAATCTATATGGCACTCCATTTTCGAAAATAAATCCGGAGGATGCGAGGAAATGCTTCTCAATCGTTTCTCAGGAGACCTTTCTTTTTCCGGATACCATAGAAGAAAACCTTCGTTACGGAAACAGAAACGCCGCACAGGAAGATATAGAGCAGGCAATGCAGGCCGTAGGGCTTAAGGAATATATTGAAGGACTCCCGGAGGGGTATCAGACAACGCTTGAAGAGGGAGGAAGCAATCTTTCGGGGGGCCAAAAACAAAGGATTGCAATTGCAAGGGCGCTTTTGCGCGAAAGTGACATTGTACTGATGGATGAACCCACCTCTTCTTTAGACCCGAAATCAGAGAATGAGATAGTAAAGCTGGTTGATGATGTTTTGGGCGATAAAACAATAATCACCATAGCGCACAAGCTTAATACAGTCCGTGATTATGATCGTATCTATGTACTTGATAAGGGAAACATCATTGAAAAGGGCAGCCATGATGAGTTGATTGAAATAGGCGGAGCATATTACAGATTGTATACCGGTTTAGATAATGAGGAGATACAGTAAATGGGAAAATATTTGGCGCAGATAAGATATGCTTGTAAATATATTTCAGATGTTAAGTTGAAATATTTTCCTGCCCTGCTGGGAGTCGGGCTGGGATATTCGGGGATGAGCATTACCATTTCTCTGATTCCGCAGGTGCTGATCGACGCTGCTGTAGATAATGATTTTTCGAATATAAAAAGCGGGTTGCTTCTTTATGGTATACTGTTTTGTTTATCCGCCGCGGTATCTGTAATATCCCAGTATTTATACCGCTCCTATGCTCTGAAGGCGAGTGCCGGCCTGCGTAAGAGAATTATGGAAAAAAGAACAAAATTGCCGATGGAAGTGGTGGAATCAGAGCACAGCGGCGAAATGGTTTCCAGAATGGTTTATGATATGAACAAAATTGAAGAGCTTTACCGGACAAAATTTAAAGAATTCGTCAATCCGGTTTTAGCCCTTATTACCAGTGTAATTCCAATGTTACTGTTGAATGTCCCTCTTACGCTTATTTTACTTATTGTGTCAACCTTGTGTCTGTTTATTAATACCACATTTTCCGGAAAGGTGAAACAGGCCGGTCTGTCTGCTGCAGCATCTAATGATGCTCTTACGAAGAAAACATCGGACATTTTGGCCGGTATCCTAACCATAAAACAATATCAGCTAAGGCCCGTATTAGCAGAAAAATACAAAATTGCCAATCAGGATTACACCGAAAAATCAATGGTTAAAGTAAAAATAAGCGCATGGCTGGAGGCCATGAATAAAGGATTTGATATTTTATGTACTATTGTTTTTCTGGTTGCAGGGTCCATTATGGTACACGCCGGGAAAACAACATATGGCATATTGGTTGCGCTGATGAGTCTGGAATCAAGCTTAATCTGGGCAGCGCTTCAGGCCGGCAAAAGATTTCCGGAGCTTTTTGAAAATATTGCAAGTGTTGAGCGCATTGAGGATTTTCTTGCTTTAAAAGATGAAATGATAACGGTTCCGGAAGGAAATATCAATCCGGAAAGTGCATCTTATATTGAATTTCAAAATGTAGCCTTTGGATATCCCGGCCGGAAAAAGGTACTTAAGAATTTCAATTTGAAGCTGAAGGAAAATGATTCGGTCGTTGTGACCGGACCGTCCGGCTGCGGAAAATCCACCCTGTGTAAACTTCTGATGGGATTTTACAATATCCAGGAAGGAGCAATTTTTGTGAAGGGCAAAGTGATCAGTGACTATGAACCGGACGCACTTCATGATATGATAACATATATTCCGCAGAAGCCGTTTTTATTTAACGATACGTTATTTGAAAATATAAGATGTGTGCGGCCGGAAGCATCAGAGGAAGAGGTGATCAGCGCCGCCAGGGCTGCAAATGCAGACGATTTTATCAGACGGCTGCCCGGCGAATATAATTACATTCCCGGTGAACAGGGAAAAAAGTTATCCTTCGGACAGCGCCAGCGCATTGCGATAGCAAGAGCCTTTTTAAAAGATGCACCGATCATTCTCTTTGACGAGGTTGTATCGGGACTGGATTATGAGTCAGAACGGGCAATCTGCGAGGCGGTTTCCGTACTGATAAAAGAGAAGACTGCAATTATAATCACACATAGAAATGCAGATGCCTGGCACGCAAAAATGAGGATTGACCTGAATCTGTGCAAATAGGCACAAGTCCGGAATGTCCCTGATCATCGGGAACATTCCGGACTTCGTTTATATTGGAATGATCACATCTTACCTGTCTCCCATTTACGGATTATTTCTTCCGGATCGGGAAATATACCTCCGTCTCCCATTCCTCCGGAGACAGCGAATCAAACTGCGTCTTAATGTAAAGATCAAAGGGCGCTCCTGCCATCTCGTAACCGTTCTCAATGATCCAGGAAACTATAGCGCCGTAGGCCTCTGAGAGCGTTGAATACCCGCCCCTGTGCAGGGTCATGGCACACTCGCAGGGTTCCATGACCACATCGGCCTTGTCCTTTTCCTTGATTCCGATGAAGACCTCCACATCCGACGATTCATGGTTGAACTCCTTATCATAGTACCTCGCGCCGTTCAGTCCCGTAGGCGTGACCTTTTCTTTGGGCACACGCTCAAACAGCGTACCGTAATACTTTCCGAATTCATCCACACCCATCATGGCACGGTTTACCAGCACATTCATCGCCGGGGAATTTTTCACCTCAATCGTATAACCTTTCTGATAGATCATAATATCACCTGTCCTTTCGAATACAGAAATATGTGTCTGAAGCTCATTCACAGTAATGGCCAGTTCCTGCTGAGTTCGCTTCAATTTTTCCTTCTGCTGACGCAGCGCTTTTGAGAGCTCCTTATTATCCGAAACAGTGAGCAGGTGCTGAATTTCTTCCAGAGAAAAATCGTAGCGTTTGAGACGCTGAATATAGTTCATGGTGTCTATCTGCTCTACGCCATAATAGCGGTAGCCCGTAAAACGATCCACTTCCATCGGCACAAGCAAGCCGATCTTATCATAGTGGTGAAGGGTTTTTACGCTGACCTGGCATATTTTCGAAAATTCTCCTATCTGCAACAAACTGTCTCACTCCTTTCGTGGTAATAGATTCGAATCTATGGACAGTATAATCTCTGACCTAAGAGGAGGGTCAATAGCTTTTTTCGCTCTGTCAATCCCCGTCAAGAAACCGCAGTACAAATTCTCTGTAATCTTCCCCCAGCGGAATCTCATAATCCACAAACAGCTCTCTCCTCTGTGTTATGACTTTTTCCCTTTTCACCGGATTGAAGCCCTCTTTCTGAACGTCTTTAAAATAAACGCCAACCCCTCTCTTCTGCCATGAGGGAAGCTCGTTGTAATTTATGCCTTTCTGAAACAGCAGTTCATTTTTATATGCCACACTCTTCCCTTCCAATTCCATTGTCGCATCATTCCGCCCGTCCCCTTCTTTGCGGAGAGCCCAATAACAGTGCGCATTCAGGGAATTCCGATGGGAGTCCTCCTGCCGCCACACAAAGTAATCTGCGACTCTGTCTTTATTTGGCAGCGGAACCACACGGCAGTCAAATGTTGCCGCCTGCCCCAACGCCAGGGAAAACGCCACACTGGCTTCTCCTGCCAGAGTCGTATTGATCTTACGAACTTTCCTGCCGAATGTACGCTCTTCCGGATGAAATAAAAGCGATATCTCATCGCTTTCGGTGTAGCCGTAAACAATGCGGAATCCCACATTCATCAGAGTTTTCACTGTTTCTATCATCAAATTCCTGAATTTTACATCAAATGGCGCCTCAAATTTACAGATCTCCTTTGTCAGTCTGGTAAAAGACCTGCCATCCAATCGTGCCGCTATATACATATCAGGCAGAATATACTGGTCGAGTGATTCCTCGTAAATGCGCATTTCTTTATCAAAATCGTCAAATTTCAATGTTTTTCTCCCCCTTTTCTTCTGTCTCATTCCACTTATCTACCATAAAGCTTCCGCCTTCCATGCGGACATAGAACAGTTCGTCGAAGCCTTCCCCGTATTCCGGAAGTTCCAGCTTGCGATGTGTACCTGCCACAGCATGATCCGGTATTCTTGCTTTCCCTTCCCGCTTTCGATTTCTTGCAATGCAATCGGAAACGGATGACTGAAAGTAATAGCCCTGAATACGATAACCATTATCCCTTGCGATACGAATATACTTCTCTCTGTCTTCCCTCGTCGGATTTGTATTATCCACCACAAAGGAGCGTCCGTTTTCCACACATTCCCGCAGCAGTATCTTCTCTTTATTTCTTGTATGTAAGGTGTCCAGATTGATATGGGCATAATCTTCAAACCGTTCATGGTAAAAGGTGGATTTGCCGCTGGCCTGGATACCGATAAAAATAATTGCCGTCTTTTCCGCCATATTTTTCGTGGGTACTCCTCTATGAATGTAATCTGCTTTATATAGGTGTTATCACTTTTCTAATAGCAAAAAGGCTAAACACTGTTTCACTTTTTCGATCAATAGAATTATCTGGCATTTTTCTATGTATCCTCTGAAAATCCTCTTCCATACTGCTCAGTCAGAGCCTCTGAAAGCCTTTTAATCACTCGCTGACCATATTTCGCTCTGCTTTCGCCTCGTTGCTGTTCTTCCACAATCCATCTTCCTATGGAATAAAATGTCATTAGCTGAATAATGTTAATCTGCTTTGCTGTAATTCCTCTTGCATATTCGACAAAATCTATAGAATTTTTGCACAGTTCATTCGATGACTTGTCCATGTTATGATTTCTGACAGTTGCTTATCCATGTTTCAACCTAAAAACAGGCATATAAACAAATTTCCCGAAATCAGCTATGAAAAGTCGTCTTAAACTCATAAAGCATCTTATTATCTCCGTCAACCATTCCATCTACCCAGTGTTGAAAAATTATCCTCTCCCCGCTCTTCATCGAATCATCTTTTATTAACTTGTACTTTGTGTGGAGCTGATTCACCAGTATATTGTTATCTGTATCAAATAAATCCATCATTCACTCATGCTTCTATCCTTCTCATATTTTGTCTTAAGCTGATTAATATATCTTGATGGCCGAAAACGTCTTCTCTGCATCTCTCCATTATAGTCTTCCTCTACATAATAATCCGAGTGCATTAAAATGCACACTCTTTTCGCTCTACTCACACAGACAAAGCAGATTCGGTTTTCTTCTTTAATTGCATCTGGCTCTTTTTTTATCCTCCAGCCTGGGAAATGGTTTTCATCCATCCCCATCATGACAACCACCTCAAATTCCAATCCTTTAGAACTATGTCTGGTAGTAATTGTAATTTGATTTTCAGGTTTTCCTAGCTTTGAAAACTTATTTGTATCATATTCCTTATATCGCTTATCAGACACCTCTTTATATAAGTTATTAAGATTACTCAACTCATCCGGCAATTGTTCTGAATTTCTTAACAAATCTGGAACATTAAGTGTCTTTATAAAGAATAATATCCAATCCTTTAAGTTGTCTTTAACTTCCCAGCTTGACTGAAGTACATCCACTAATTCTTTTTTTAATTCTATTATTTCATTCTCACTCATAAATTTTCTCTCTTTATGAATAATTTGCAAATTATACCAGTATTCAAATATCTCATCAAATGATGCCTTTTGCCTATCATTTATCCAGAGCGCGCATTTTTCCAGCCATTGCACAAAATCAGATCTGTCAAAAGTATGTTTTGGAATATAGTACGGAATATCATTGATTAAGCATTCCGCTGCCAAGTCACGGCAGTTATTTTGTGTTCCTACCAATACAGCCACTTCCTCTAACGGTATCCCCTTTTCCCTACACTCAGGAACTATCTGCTTGATAAAATATTGAAACTGATCTTCATATCCATTTTGACAAGTAATGAATTTATAAACTGCCGATTCTCCTTCCCTTGTTTTTGCACAATAATGTCTTGGTATATTCAGCACCATCTCTGAACCATCAATGATATCCTGATTACTTCTATAATTATTTTTTAATTCAACAGAAATCATATCCGCTCTATCATGTAATTCCATTAGATAATCTGGTTTTGCCCCAGAGAATCCATATATAGACTGGTCTGGATCTCCTACTGCAAAAATCTTTATATCTGTTCCTGAAAACAATGATAAAACCATCTCATGTAACGGTCTGCCTAAATCCTGATACTCATCTATAACTAACCAAGGAAATCTTGAACTAAGACATTTTCTTACATAATCATGCTCCTGTATCAAACGGGTAGAATATATAATAATGCTTTCATAATCAATATACCCTGCCTCAAACATTCTTTTTTCATATTCGCCTGCTATTTTTCTGGCTATTGGATTTGAAACAACTGGAACTTTGCTATTTCCACCTATATTTAAAGAACGTTCCTTATTCATATCAATCATACTAAATTTCGCAATTCCCAAGTCTTTCAGCACTTGACCATATATCTGTTCTTCCGTCTTTCTAGGAATTATTTTTAATTCACTTGGTAATCCATAATCATATAATGGTGCAAACTTACCTAAAATTTCAGACATACAAAAGGAATGTACAGTTCCAAGAAAGACATTTTTTCGTTTCATATAACCTAACAATTTCAATCTATCTTCAAATTCTCTTGCTGCTTCTCTACTAAATGTAATACAAGCAAGCCCTTGCGGTTCTTTTATATAACCATTCAAAAGCTTCATTATCTTTAATGTTAGAATAGTTGTCTTTCCACTTCCTGGCCCTGCTATTACAACAGTACTATCTTCTGTGTCATATGCCTCTTTCTGCAGCGGATCTGACAATACCTGCGTTAATTTATCAGAATAATAACTCATATTATATATTTACCTTCTTATAAATATAGTCAATTGCTTTTCTTATATAATCCGGAATATGTGCTTTACAAACTCGACCGGAAAGTTTCTGAGCAAATCGTCCTTTTCCTATGCCATTTCCTTCTATTTTAGATAAGCATTTCCAGTATTTTTTATCATTAATCTCGTTCTTAAAATTCTCTTTTTGTCTGTCACCACCATCCGTCAATTCATTAAATATGTCAATAAAAATCTGTATTGCTGTTGTATCTGACGCACAAGCCTTCATCATATCAACCTCAAATGTATTATTTCCAACAAATATCCCATATGTATGATATAATTTATCAGTATCACTTCGATTTTCTGGTATATCGCTTTCATTAAGCAAACCAACTTCAGTTACCAACCTGCCAATAACTTCCATTCCTAAATATCCACACTCTATATCAGCAGCAATTTCATCCTCTAATACATGGTATACCCTTTCCTCATTATCATTTAAATAGTAGAAATCTCCGTCTGTAATAACAGCATACGGTATATCTAAGCTTCTCAACAATTTAACATATGGTTTAAAATTAGTACAGTTAATATTACATACAATGATACCCATCTCATCCAAAGGTTTTTCCATAATTTCAGCAAACCTTGGAATAATGTATTCTTCTGCAATACCTTCAACCAAAATGACCCCTTTACCTAAATATATCTCTCCACGCTTAACATCAAGATATCTTTCAACATCCAAAAACTCTCCATCTGTCATAGGCATATCAGCTGTTGCATGAATTACAGTTCCCTCATCTAATTTCACATGAAGATTTACAATAGATTCAATTGGCGCAATAGCTGTTATATGTGTCGAATGTGTTGTCAACAAGACAGAATTATTACTATTATTAATCACGTCTCTATAAATAAGTCTCTGATTAACAGGGTGTAAGTGTGCTTCTGGCTCTTCAATTGCCAAAATAGTTACTCCAATATTTTTAGAACAATATTTATCCATAAAACTATGTATATCGTATCTTTGTGCATCAGATAATATTTCTTTTAAAAAGTAATTTCCACTTGAATTTACTTCATAAACTTCCTCTACAATTTTACTATCTTCCTTTAAGCAAAGCTCATCATACAACTCTTTTTTTAAAAAAGTGGGAACTGTCTTGTCTTGTAACATTTGCATAATCAATGAGATATACAAGATATTATTTATCCCCAAGCTACTTTCAGTAGTGCTTCTATTGGCCATCAATAACTTTAATGATGCCAAAACTCTATTGGGATCAATTTCCATAGCCTGCAAAGACACATCGAAATCATGATTCCCGAGAACTTTACTAAACCTTTTATTAATATTATTTGTCAAATCTTTAAGTTCATCAAGCTCTAATACTTTTTCCCCACCTTCTCTATATATATCTGCAATTTGTTCCAGTTTCAATTTATCTATTGCATATTCTTTGAGCATTTTCTTTATAGGAGATGTTTTTGAATTTCTCATATCATTTTCAACATCACGAAGCGCTTTTATAACTTTTAAATTAAGATATTTTCTTTCGTTAGCAGTAAATCGTCTTGACTCATCATTCGCCATAAAAATTGAATATTGATAACTAATATTTCCCGATGAATCTGTATATGGGGCATACTTGTATGTAATCAAAAGTTCCTCTTCACCAATTGCATTTAAGACTGTAGCATCTTGTAAAACAGCCAGAATAGCCTTATTATTTTCATATCCGCTGATATAAATATCAATTTGAATTTCTTCCTGATTATCAAATGGATTTTCTATTGAATCGTTAAAATCAGATTCCTCAAGCATCCTATCCTCATCTGATAGTGTCGGATCAAGTACAAGTTGCAAGGCTCTCAGAAAATTTGTTTTTCCTACATTATTTTCTCCAATAATAACCTGCTTATGCCCCAAACTCACATCAACATTTTTAAAATTTCTGTAATTTTTAATTTTTACTCGTGATATATATAAACTCCTCATCGCAACCTCCTCCAGCGTTATTGCTTTTTTACTGCCATCTTATACTATTTACTAGATTTATAGCTTCCATACTTCATCGAATCTTCCGCCACCATAGACAAATTTTGCGGATCATCATAACTATATGTTACCGGCTCATTTGAAGACTTAGTTCCTTTCTTCCGCATCTCCCGATACACAACCTCAGCCAACGCACTCATAATCGCATTATACTTAGCAGTGTCCTCGAACAAACTCTGGTACGATTCCTGCGCTTCCATATATCCGTCTTGAGCCGCCGCACCAAATGCCTTTGGAAAGATGCTTTCAACAAAAATCTGCGGATCAGAAGACTGCGCCATCTTTTTCAATTTCTTATCAGAAAGCAGCTTATCTCTCAGCGCTGACAGAATAACTTTATCTCCCTCTGTGAAATTCCCTTTAAATTTTTCATTAATCTTTGCTATTACCTCGTCCAGGGGCGTTTTTTCATCCATTCCCTTGACACCTTTGTGCTTTGCCGGAACATATACGGTTTTTACTTCTTCCAACGCAATTTCACCTTGAAATGTCTTTTGCAGCTTGTAATATTCCAGTTTCAGCTTACCTTCCAGATCGATCAGTTCTACAGGATCTTTGGGCAATAAACCAATCAGATATGAGCAAAATACATATTCCTTCTGTAACTCTTTATCAAACATTCTCAATATCTGCGATATGTAGCTATACCATTTAATCAGGTTACGAACCTGCCTGCGGAATTGATATCTTTCATTCTGTGTCTTTTTATTATAACGGTTGGCAACAGGCAGTAAAATGCTGCTCATTCGCCCCATTGCCCTGTCGTCCTGCCTGCCCTTTTTGTAATACTCATTTGTGAAGGCTTCAATATCTTCATCCGAGTAAATGCCATATGCCCGCAATTCCCTCTGCGTCTGGTATAACAAGTCTGCATTTACCTCTTCCTGCAGAAATGTTTCCTGATAGAACGGCTGAAATGCGTCCTTTATATCCTCTGCTTTATTAACAAAGTCCAGCACAAAAGTATCTGTCTTACCCTCACAGGTACGATTTAGTCTGGATAAAGTCTGTACTGCTTTCACATTCTTTAACTTCTTATCCACGATCATGGTATGTAAAAATGGCTCATCAAATCCTGTCTGATATTTTTCCGCTACGATCAGTACATTAAAATTATCATGGAACTCCGCCTTGGTCTGATTCTCAGAAATATGGGAACCGTCCTTACGCACATTTAATTTTGATTCTGTATATTCCTCTCCCCTGTCATCAATTGCGCCGGAAAAGGCTACCAGAATATCCACATCATCATACTTCTTTTCCTCAATGTAACGTTTGATTTCATGGTAATAACGGACAGCAGCCAGTCTGGACGATGTGATCACCATCATCTTTCCTTTGCCGTCAATCTTATGCCTTGTGGTATCCCTGAATGTTTCCACGATAATCTGCGATTTCTGACTGATATTATAAGGATGTAATTCCTGATATTTACGGATAACCTTTGCCGCCCTGCTGGAGGGAACATCCGGATTATCTGCCATGGTCTTTGCGATTCGGAAACAGGTATTGTAAGTCATATAATTTTGAAGAACATCAAGAATAAACTTCTCCTCAATCGCCTGCCTCATGCTATACACATGAAACGGATGAAAAGAGCCGTCCTCCTGCTCCTGCCCAAACATTTCCAGCGTAGTAGCTTTTGGCGTTGCAGTAAAGGCAAAAAAAGATAAATTCTTATGCTTACCCTGAGCAATCATTTCTTTTACAAGTTTATCCTCAGGATCAACTTCTTCCTCCGCTAATCCTTCGCGCTCTGCATACTCCCGCAGGGCTTCTTCCGTATCTGCCAGTGCGTTCTTTAATTTCAATGCTGAACTGCCTGTCTGAGAAGAATGCGCCTCATCTACAATAACGGCAAAGCACCTACCATTTGCCTTATCAACCTCCGTGTATATGACCGGAAATTTTTGCAGAGTTGTAACAATAATACGCACACCGCCATTGATTGCATCTTTTAAGTCCTGAGAATTTTTATCCTCTCCTATAGTCTCTACAGCACCTAACTTATGGTCAAATCCCGAAATCGTTTCCTGAAGTTGCGCATCTAATACAGTACGATCCGTAACAACAATCACACTGGAAAATACCGGCTTATTATTTCCATCAAAAAGTGATGCAAGACGATAGGCTGTCCACGCGATAGAATTGGATTTACCGGAACCGGCACTATGCTGAATAAGGTAATTCTTACCTGCTCCGTTTGTCCGTACATCTGCAATAAGTTTCCGAACAACATCTAACTGATGATAACGAGGGAATATCAATGTTTTCTTTTTCTGTAAATTTATAAACTTCCGGATAATATCCAACATGCTGTCTTTCCGGAATACATTTTCCCAAAGGTATGCTGTAGGATATCCGTCCGGATTAGGCGGATTTCCCGCACCACCATCAGAACCGGCTCCATTAGAGCCTTGGTTAAAAGGTAAGAAATATGTATCTTTCCCTGCCAGTTTCGTTGTCATCCAGACTTCTGTATGGTCTACACAGAAATACGCCAAGATTCTCTTATTAAATTGAAAGCATATCTCTCTTGGATCTCTGTCATACATCCATTGGGCTTTGGCATTGTCTACATTCTGCCCTGTGTATTGGTTTTTTAGTTCAAAAGCAAACACCGGAATACCGTTGACAACAAGTACCATATCCACAGATTTTTTCGTATCCGCAGAGTAATGCCATTGCCTATAGCACTCTACTTCATTTTCCATATACTGAATTCCAGCTGTGTCATTCAATGTAGATTCAGGCTTGAAAAAACAAACTTTAAAGGTAGTACCTCTGTGTTTAAATCCATTGCGTAAAACATGAAGCACTCCATCCATATCACAAGCATTGTTAAATGCAATACAGAATTTGCGTGCCGGATCTATATCATTCTGCCGCTCAAATGCTGCCCACTCTCTCGGCTGGGTGCGCTTAATAAAAGAAATCAGTTTATCTGGGTATAAACCCAACTTCGGATTGTATGATCCATTTCCCTTTGTATATCCGCCTTTGTCTGATATGAGGAAGGATTCGATATCCGATTCAAATTGTTTTTCTGTGGTAACTGTTATGCTCATGATTCTTCCTCCGCAATCCATTGTCTGAGCTTATCCCGCAGTAATTTCTTATCCGGTAAATATAGTTTATATTGAGAAGCATAAATGTTTGCATCTTTGGGCAGCGTAATCTCTACCAATGCATCATTCTCTTCCTTGCACATCAAAATACCAATTGTTGGGTTTTCTTCATCAAGTTTCTCATATCGGTCATAATAGTTCACATACATCTGCATCTGTCCGATGTCCTGATGCGTCAGCTTGTCTACCTTCAGATCAATCAAAACATAACAACGCAAAAGCCGATTGTAAAAGACCAAATCCACATAATAGTTATCTTCATTAAAAGTAAATCGTTTCTGTCTCGCTTCAAAAAGATAACCTTTTCCCAACTCAAGTAAAAATTTTTGCAGCTTGTCAATAATGGCTGTTTCCAAATCACTCTCAGAATATTCTGTTTTTTCCTCCAAGCCAAGGAACTCTAATACGGTAGGTTGCTTTACAATGTCCTGCGGCTTAGCAATCACATTTCCCTCATTTGCCAATTGCATTACAGCATCTTTATCTCTGCTAAGCGCCAATCTCTCATACAAGCTGGAATTATACTGCCTTTGCAATGTTCTGATTCCCCAGCCGGATTTTGCAGATTCTATTTCATAAAAACGTCGTTCATCTTTGTTTTCAATACGCAAAAGTTGTAAATAATGCGACCAAGACACAATAAATGGCGGTTTTTCTTCCAATTGCCTAAACACTGCTTCATTTTTTTCAATTGCGAATTGCCTAAACACTGTTTCGGCAATTCGCTCCTCATAATTCAAATAAAAACGTCTGAAAAATTCTAAATTTGCTTTGGAAAAACCTCTGCCAAACTTTTCTGTTAAATGATCAGACAAAGTTTTTATAACCTTTTTCCCATATTGGGCGCGTTCCTGTCCTTCCTGCTGTACCTCTACAATCCACTTGCCAAGAGAATAATATGTCATAAGCTGCACTAAATTTACTTGTTTTGCAACAAGTTGTCTGACATACTGTATTAAGTCAATCGAATTTGTAATCAATGCATCTAACGATTGATCTGCTTCTACCATTTCATTTTTGTTATCCATCCGTTCTCCTTCCAAATCTGTTTCATGCTATGGATAAGATCTGCACCTTATACTTGATATTCCAGTGGCACTTCCTTTTTGCCTGTTACATATTCGTAAATCAAGGATTTTTTATAATTCTCTATCTCGGAGAGGTATTGCTCTTTCTTGGCAATTAATTCATCAATTTCCTCACATTTTTTCTTTAGATAACTCACTATTTCCCTTTGCTCTTCCACTGGAGGAACTGGTATTATAATGCTTTTTAAGTCTTCCTTTGACACCTTAAGCCTACAAGTATTCACTCGGTCATCTCCTCGAACAATTGCATATATACCCTTTCCTAAACTATATAGCACTCTCAGCATAGTCTTACTTCTAAATATATACTCACAGTACTTTGCAGTTACATGATCTTCTAATTCATCATAAAAGGTATAATATACCGGACTTACACAACCAAAATAGTCAGATACTCCTGTCGCCCCCACAATCATATTCATACTATTCATAACTAAATCGCCCTCATAGGCCAATTTGTATTGTTCAAAATCGTCTTTAAATCTATCCAGATTTGTAGTCTTCTCTGCGTAAAGAGTCACTCCCAAATCAATCGACAAAGATAATCTTTCTACTGATTTTACAGGACTATTTTTTTCTTGACGTTCTTTAAGTACATAACGGAAAGGAATAAGCTCCCAATCAATAGGTGTATTTCCAATCCACTCAACACCACTATCTTTCATTTGCCTGTCATCTCTTATCCCTTTGGTGACAGCTTGAGTAATGACCGCTTGCTTTAACCTTTTGTATTCCTCTATACTTGCGCGAGTTTTGATAATCATATTATCCAGTTTAACACATATCTTATCTAAATAAGAAGTAATTCTATTTTGCTCACATCTATCAGGAATCGGGAAATGACAAGCTACTATTTGTGAAGCAACAATACTGGGAATGGCAGTATGTGTTATGTATGGTTCCCAGTCAAATACTATAAGCTGATAATAATTAAAACGCTCATCTAAACCATTCTTATATGTCAAAAAATACATAGTATCAACTGTCCAAAAACTATCATCTACATACAAGGGTTTCCCTAATGTACCCTTTCGCCCAAACATTACTGCTTTCCCAGAATATTGCATTTCATCTGTATATTTAAATATTCCACCAGAGCCATATACACCTATTGAACCTGGATAATCCTTCGAAACCTCTCTTCTTATCTCTCGTCCATTATTAATATTCACAAACCTTCTTAGTTGTACTAATTCCCATTCTTTAGGTATTTCCCCAATCCACTCAATCCCACTATCCTTCATCTCTCTGGCCATATCTATTTCTCCTCAGCAAACAGCTTATCCAAAGAGGCAGAGATGTCAGCCTCTAACGCATGAATCCGAGCCACAATATCCTCCACCTTTTCCGGAGCCTGATACTCATAGAAATATCTCGTCATAGGTATTTCATACCCCACCTTAGTCTTTTTCTTGTCAATCCATGCGTCCTCTGCATAGGGCAACACTTCTCTCTCAAAATACCTGTCAATGTCCTGCACCAGCGGTACATTTTCTGTATCACGCAGATTTGCATCTGCGACAGGTTTTCCGTTTTTCCGAACAATTTCGCCATTTTCATCCCTCAACGGTCTTTCCACCACAATTTTGTTATATCCAAACTCTACGGTTTCAAATATTTTACTCTCACAATAAATTCCGTTCTTATCACCATACACAGCACAGTTTTCAAAAGAACCATAAGCCCTTACAATCAGTTCCCGGCATTTGTCTGTAATGTCATTTCGTTTCGTACCAATACTCTTTCTTCTGGCCTCATAACAGTGGGAAGCATCTATAAGCTGCACTTTTCCTTCCCTATATGCAGGTTTATTCTTTGAACAAATCCAAATATAGGTACTGATGCCCGTATTCATGAACATGTCTGTAGAAAGCTGCACGATACAGTCCAGCCAATCGTTTTCCAAAATATATCTTCTGATTTCTGACGGACCGCTCCCGGCATCCCCGGAAAATAAAGGCGATCCGTTTTGTATAATCGCCATTTTCCCATTTGGCGCAAGCTTAGAGAGACCATTTAACACAAATAGCTGCTGACCATCGCTGATTTTGGGAAGCCCGGGTGCAAATCTGCCCTGCTCTCCTCTTGCAGCTTCTTCTTCCACCTTTTTCTGTTCACGCTTCCAGTCGATTCCAAAAGGCGGATTAGATATACAATAGTCAAAAGTAAAACCTTCAAACTGATCATCCGATAGTGTATCTCCGAACCGCATGTTATCCGGGTCTCCACCGCGAATCATCATATCAGCTTTTGCAATCGCATATGTAGAAGGATTGAATTCCTGTCCAAAGCAAGTAACCTCTATATCGCTGTTCAGATCATGGATTCTCTCTTCCATGCAGGAAAGCATCTGGGATGTTCCCATAGTCATATCATAGACAGTCATTCCGCCTGTATCTAAATCAGCATCTGCCAGAAGCAAATCCGTCATAAGATAGATAATATCCCTGCTGGTAAAATGCGCTCCCGCTTCCTCACCAAAGGACTCCGAGAAACGACGTACTAAATCCTCGAAGATATAACCACAATCCACGGCGTTGATTTTGTCAGGCCCCAAGTACCCTTTTTCAGAACTAAATTCTTTAATGATAAGATACAATGTGTTACTCTCTATCATTCTTTTGATAATATTATCAAAATCAAACTTAGATAATACATCCTGTGCATTTGCAGAAAAACCGGCTAAATAATCTCTAAAGTTCGTTTCTATATTATCCGGATCCGCCAAAAGTGTTTCAAAGGTAAATTTGCTTGTATTATAAAACTGATAACCGGATGCCCTTGTCAGAAAGCCGTCAATTACTGCTAAATGTTTCACTTTTTCATACTGAGCAAGCACATTATCGTGAGTGGGCAGTAAGCAATCGTGAAATCTTTTAACCACCGTCATCGGCAAAATAACAAGACCATATTCATGCGGCTTGAATGGTCCACGAAGCATATCTGCCACATTCCAAATTACTGTAGCTTTTTCTGCTATGTTTATTCCCACTTCACTGATTTTATCGTTACTCATCTTTATCAACTTCCTCCTGAGTTCTTTTATCATTTACCAAGTATACAAAGTCACAATCAAGTTCTGCACATATACATTCAAGAACTCATCCTAAATTGTAACATCAATTCATCAAATTAACAATTTAATAAATCTAATATCTGTTCAGTTTAACGTTTCAATCAGAAGCTTTAATGATATTGCAATTTCTTCATTCAATTCCTTTTCACTTTCATTCTTAGCATGAATGTCAGCTATCTCGTGCATGACGTCAATAATAATATGCGCATTTTCTTTACTCGGTTTATCTGCACTCCCATTATTTAACACCAATTGCACCGACTTTAAGTAAACTATAGTAATCGAATATTGGTACTTATCAACATCGAAATTATCTTTAATAAATTTGATTAAATATTCTGCTGATTTTAGCAGTTGTGAAACAGTCAATTTCTCCTTTCCCTTTGTAGCAAGCACTGTGCTGCCCTGTAATCTCCCATGTGGAATCTCAAATAACTCACTAATTCCTATTATCTCCATAAGGGCCTGTGTTCTTTTCTGCATCAGGGGTCCTCCATTTATTTCAACATAGATATATGATACTCTTTAAGCAAATCAAATCTTTCCTCCGTCTCACTGAACTTTCTTATGAAGATGACAGCATTATCATTGGTCTTGAATCGACACATACCAGGGAACAATTTTCCTACATCATTTTCCAAGATTATTTTACTACAAATTCTCCAAACTGTCATTTATATTCTCCGGGAATACCATTTAACTGACTTTACCTTGCATATTGGCAGTTTTGCCACAACAAAAGCCTCCCATGACCTTATTTTGTCATAGGAGACCTAACTATTAAGCTCTTCTTTTAAATTGGCATCTCAGGTAATCGCTGCAGCCCGTAATGCTGCCAAACCGCCCGGATATTCCGGCGCCCTGTTAAAACTTCCTGATATTTTCTCTGTATTCCTGAAGCGCCGCTTCTAACTTTTTCTTCCTTTTTTTGAAAACAATGATCAAGCCAAGCAATATACAGAAAAATATACCTGTGCAGATCGATCCTGCCAACTCCTTGCTGAAGCAAAGTATCAGGAATAGAGCAAATAAAATTATCTCCATTACAACAAAAATAATTATGGTAAATTTTAATTGAAAAATTCTGTCCCAGAGAATCTCTTCTTTATTCATATCTTGTACTCCTCATATGCCTTTATGTATCTAGGGAAATATGGTTCCAGTCTTTCTCATCGCTGATAAGCCACTCTAAGCCCCTTCTTCTCTCAGTAACTACCTCCCAATTTAATTTACCGATTGAGGTTTCAGGCCTTATTCGTTTTTCCTCGCATGCCCAGTGACAGCAATAAAACAGATCTGTCATGTCTAATATTTTTTCAGTATTTCTCAGCCCGGATGCTATGTCATTAATTAATCTGGCGATAGACATGGCCCGTACAGTATTACATATCTTTGACGCATCCGCTAATTCTCTGTCACCGATCAGATCCAGTGACCATATAAGTGAATAGTAGGTTTCATATGTCCATACAATATCTATGACACTCTGTTTTGAGATCTCCTCGGTATTATCTTTTTGGGTAAATTTATTTAGGATCAGAACCCTTTCTTTCGGTAGCAAATCATCTGTTGATATATTCCATTCATTCATCATCTGCCTTATTGCCGCCAATGACTCACCATAATCTTCACCATTTCGGATGGAACAGGCCAACTGAATACTTATCATAGAGCCTAATGCTCTTTTCTTTACTTCTTCCAAGCTTTTTAATTTTACGGTTTCACCCGGCGGAAGCAGCGGCAGATATTCATTGACAGCTATCTTCTGCTTTTTCAGTTTTTCAAGAGTTTTTATCCGTCTTTCCTGCGGAGTTAAAATTTTGTGCCTGCCGGACCTGTCAAACAATCCCATATTGCACCTCTTTTCTGCGCAAGCTTTTGTACATAACGCGGCATTCGCCAAGTCATTTTGCTGACTTGGCTCATTGCTTGCGGGAATACAGCTTACCTTATGATCTCATCAATCCTCTCCCGCTCCTCCCGGCTGAAGGACTGATTTCCAAGCATACCGATATTATCCAGAATCTGGGAAGGCCTGGAGGCACCGATCAGCACACTGGTCACATCCCCGTCCCTGAGAATCCAGGCCAGGGCCATCTGCGCCAGGGATTGGCCTCTCTGTGCCGCCAGTTCATTTAACGCCTTAATTTTTGCCAGCTTATCTTCAGTGATCGCACTTTCCTGCAGAAACCGCCCGTCCCTGCGGACGCGGCTGTCTTCCGGAATACCGTGCAGATAGCGGTCAGTCAGCAGGCCCTGCTCCAGAGGGCAGAACGTAATGATGCCGATGCCGTGGACGGCAGCATAATCCTTCAGGCCATCCCGCTCCATGGTCCTGTCCAGCATGGAATAGCGCCTCTGATTGATGATAAAGGGCGTTCCCATCTCCCGAAACAGCTTCGTGATTGCGATGGTCTGCTCCTTATTATAATTGGATACCCCCACGTACAGCGCCTTACCGCTCCTGACGATACCATCCAGGGCCCTTGCGGTCTCCTCCAGCGGCGTCTCAGGGTCAGGCCTGTGATGATAAAAGATATCCACATACTCCAGCCCCATTCTCTTCAGGCTCTGATCCAGACTGGCCACAAGGTACTTTTTGCTGCCCCAGTCCCCGTAAGGTCCGGGCCACATGCCGTATCCCGCCTTTGTGGAAATCACTATCTCATCCCTGTAACCTCCCAGGCTCTTCTTCAAAATGCGGCCGAAATTCTCCTCCGCCGCCCCGGGCTCAGGGCCGTAATTATTCGCCAGGTCAAAGTGGGTAATACCGTTGTCAAAGGCTGTGCGGCACATTGCGTCCATGTTGTCAAAATTCCCGTTGGAGCCGAAATTGTGCCACAGTCCCAGTGAGACGGCAGGCAGCATCAGTCCGCTTGCCCCGCACCGGTTGTACTTCATTTTTTCATATCTCCCGTCGTCCGCTATGTACATGTGAATCCCTCCTTGCACTTAGAAACTATTCCCAAATATATTTTTCCGTCGATTACCTGTCCAGCACTTTATCCAGAAACTCCCTCACAATCCTGCAATAGCCCTCTTCGTCGCTGTCGATGGAAAGACCGTGGGCGGCTCCCGGAAACAAATGCAGCTCACTGTATGCCGTCATGGCCTGATGCATTCTCTCCGAATGGCTGCAGGGAATAAAGTCATCCGCAGCGCCGTGCATGAAACAGATTGGTATGGCGTTATCTTTAAGCGAATCAATGGGGCGCACTCCCGTAAATGAATATCCATACACCACCCTGCAGGCGGCGCTGGCAAGATAGCAGAAACATTTCGGCAGGTGCAGAGATCCTCCGATATTATGGGTCAGCACTCCCATCAAATCCGCGTATCCGCAGTCATTGACTACAAACTGTACCCTAGGCTTCTCCTTCAGGGCCATGATCTGCAGAGCAGAACCCATGGACTCACCGTGCAGTCCGAGAATGATATCCTCACCGAACCGCTCATGGACCCAGTCGATCACCCGCAGTAAATCTTTGGATTCTCTGACTCCCATGGTACATTTGGTCCTGGGATTCGCCCCGTGTCCCCTGTTGTCATAAATCAGGCAGTTATAGCCAAAGGAACGGAACATATGTAAATAACGCAGACTTCCGTGTCTGTTGTAGGTATATCCATGGGAAATTATGACATATCTGTCAGATATCTGCGGTGCCGGAACATAAAAGGCTTTCAGGCGATACCCGTCATAGGACTCTATCTCAAGATCCTCCTTCTCCAGCTTATCATAATCCCGCCAGAAGCCTGCATCCTCCGCAATCTTTCTGGCCTTCTCCAGACTGGTGTAACGGGGTCTTGCCACATACGCCGCCAACAGGCAGGAGACCACCGCCAGAATTGCCAGTATCAGAAGAATTGCTATCACTATCACCTTAACCATGTCCATGCTCCTTATCTTGCTGTATTTCTTTCTCAGCCACTATAATTTTATTTTACTAAATCTGTTTAGAAAAGACAAGGAGACATTGATCTCTGAAGGGCTTATTCTCATAAAAAGTCCCGGATGCCGCAACACCCGGGACTGCATTCCTTTTCTTCTCGCGTTATTCCACATCCTGCAGCGCGGCAAAATCCTCCTCGCCTGTGCGGATCTTTACAACCTTATCTACATTGTATACAAAGATCTTACCGTCACCGATATGTCCGGTATACAGAACCTTCTTGGCCGCTTCGATCACATCGGCCACAGGTATCTTGCTGACAACCACCTCAACCTTGACTTTGGGAAGCAGGGTTGCATCCACTTCGACTCCACGGTATCTCTCCCCTGCGCCCTTTTGAATGCCGCAGCCCATTACATTTGTAACTGTCATACCGGTTACTCCAAGGTCATTCATGGCTTTTCTCAATACGTCATATCGTGTCATCCTGGCGATGATCACAACCTTGTAAATTCCTGTGGGCGCCGCCGCGGGAATCTCCACCACAGGCACCGCCGCTTTTTTCTTCACCTCTGAAGCAGCCTCATAATCGCTCTCCCCAAGGTCGGTATTTTCATTGACATCCATAACTCCGCCGGACACATCCATGATGGAGAATCCCGCATAAGCGGAAGCCAGGCCGTGCTCCTTCACATCCAGACCCACAATCTCTTCCTCCTCGGAGACACGGAGGCCGGCTGTCGCCCTGATGATCAAAAATACAATTGTTATCGTCACCAGCGTCCAAGCCGCCACTGCCCCGAAGCCCAGCAGCTGCAGACCCAGCAATTTCACTCCGCCGCCGTAGAACAATCCTGTCAGTTCGACACCGTCTGCATCAGCAATCCCGTATCCGGGGGCGGTATTGGTGGCAAACAGACCCACCGCTATAGTGCCCCAGATGCCGTTCAGGCAGTGAACCGCCACTGCGCCCACCGGGTCGTCAATGCGCAGTTTATTGTCAAGGAACCACACGCCGAATACCACCAGCAGCCCCGCCACTGTGCCGATCACTATAGATCCAAGTGCATCCGTGACATCACATGACGCCGTGATTGCCACAAGTCCGGCCAGAGAAGCATTCAGGCACATGGAAACGTCAGGCTTGCCGTATTTGATCCAGGTAAAGATCATACATACCACAGTGGCAATTGCCGGAGAGATGGTAGTGGTTACAAAGATAGAACCCAACTGCTCCAGACTGGTTGCTGCAGCTCCGTTAAAACCGTACCAGCCGAGCCACAGAATGAACACCCCAAGGGCACCGATGGGAAGATTGTGCCCGGGAAAAGCATTCACCTTTGTGATCTTTCCGTCCCTGCCTTTTGTAAACTTACCGATGCGGGGGCCCAGAATCTTAGCGCCCACCAGCGCGGAAATACCGCCTACCATATGAATGGCGCAGGACCCTGCGAAATCATGGAAGCCCAACTGCGACAGCCAGCCGCCGCCCCATATCCAATGAGCCTCGATGGGATAGATCACCGCGGAGATCACCGCTGAATAAATACAGTAGGATAAAAACTTTGTCCTCTCCGCCATGGCTCCTGATACAATGGTAGCGGTGGTGGCGCAGAACACCAGGTTGAACACAAAGTTCGACCAGTCGAAATTTTCGTATGCAGTAAAGATATCAAATCCGGGCTTACCGATCAATCCCGCCAGATCCTCCCCCAGCAGCAGGCCGAATCCGATCAGTATGAACACAACTGTGCCGATACAGAAATCCATCAGATTTTTCATAATAATGTTTCCCGCATTCTTTGCTCTGGTGAAACCTGCCTCCACCATCGCAAAGCCCGCCTGCATCCAGAATACCAATGCAGCGCCGATCAAAAACCAAATGCCAAACATCTCACCTCGAACGGTACTCAAAATTTCCTCTGTCATAATTTTTTCCTCCTCACTGTGCCGGGCGCTCCTGCCCATATATTTACGATGCCGGCTTCCTCCCTTCCATGCCGCTTTGCATCACTCTCCCACCGGGTGGGAAATTTCCATAAATGGAAATGAAAAAGGCGCTACGGATTTCTCCATAGCGCCTTCGCTCTTTATGTAGGGAAGTATAGCACTGCCCGATTTTAATCGTCAACTACATTTTTTCTAAAAATTCAACCTATTTCCCTTTATTTTTCTACAAATTGCTCAGACTGTTCCTTGGGACATTTCAGCAAAAAATACCCTCTTTCTCCCATGGACAGCTCCTCCACCGCCCTGAATCCCAGCTTATCGCACAGATTCAGGGATGCCGCGTTCTCCGTCTCCACCAGCGCCTGAACCCTGTTAAAGCCCAGCACATTCCAGCCGTAATTCAGAATTGCCCTGCAGACCTCCTCGCCGTACCCCCGCCTCTGCCAGGGGACGCCGATGATAAACCCAAGCTCCGGCTCATCATAGCCCTCACGGTAAGAAAATCCCGCCCTGCCGATGACGGAACCGCTGCTTTTTTCCACCACCGTCCAGACTCCGAATTCATAAAACGTGTATATCTTTTTGATGTACTCCCTGATATATTCCTTCTCCTGCTCCTTATCAGGATACAGTCCCTCCATATATTCCGTGATAGCCGGGTCGCTGTAGATATGAAAAAAATCCTCCACATCCTCCGGCGTAGTCTCCCGGATCAGACATCTCTCCGTCTCCAGAATATTCCAGGGCAGGCCCTTAAGTCTCCGGTATACCCGCTCCACATAATCCTCCTCCAGATGCTCCGGGGCCTCCACTCCGAAGGTGAATCCTGAAAAGTCCTTATCCCTGTTTCCCTCATGAAAATAGACCAGCACGGCCTCACTCCTGTCCCGCAGCCGCTCTGCCTCCGAGGGATCGTCCGTCACATACAGAGTCCCTTTCAGCTCTGCCGTATTCACCTCTATTGTCTTCAAATAACTCAAGCTGCACCTCCACCGTCAATTACCCCGCGGCATTCGCCAGGTCAACTTTGTTAGCTTGCTGACTTCATGCTCATGCAGGCAAGACACAAAGTCAGCATGGCTGGCCTGACTCATTTCTCACGGAAATAAAGCTTTACGGTATATTCTGTTTAGAGTATAATACACCTTATAATAATACACTTTTTACAGGAAAGGACAACTATTATGGCACAAAATCCTATTGTTACCATTACCATGAAAGGCGGAGATGTGATCAAAGCGGAGCTTTATCCTGAAATTGCGCCTAATTCCGTGAATAACTTTATCAGCCTGATCAATAAAAAATTTTATGACGGACTGATCTTCCACCGGGTCATCAAGGGCTTTATGATTCAGGGCGGATGCCCCGACGGAACAGGTATGGGCGGCCCCGGATACGGCATCAAGGGCGAATTTGCGCAAAACGGCTTCCCGAATTCCCTGAAGCACACGGAGGGCGTACTCTCTATGGCAAGAGCGCAGGACCCCGATTCCGCAGGCAGTCAGTTCTTCATCATGCATAAGACAAGCCCCCATCTGGACGGCGGCTATGCTGCGTTTGGAAAAGTTATAGAGGGCATGGATGTGGTGAATAAGATTGCCGAGACGCAAACCAACTGGAGTGACAGACCTGTGGAATCCCAGGTGATGGAGAGCGTCACCGTGGATACCTTCGGCGTGGAATATCCGGAACCGGAGCGATGCTGATGCATCGCTCCATAGTGCTAAGCATATTCACAAGAAAAACCAATAGACTCCCGTGCGGAGCTATTGGTTTTCTTATTATTCTTCTTATGCTTCTTCCATTTCCTTTTTTCTTCTCAGGATTGCAATCACAGCCACAAGGATCACCGCCGCTGTTTATCTTCCACCCCGCAAATGTATATCCCGTTTTCGTCGTCCATGATTATATACCTCAAGCTTATTTAACTTCCCTTTGACACTGCCTGACAAGCTATGAGGCGTTGGTTTTAAAAGCGGAAACCATACTGTTTAATGTTTCTGACTGGCTTGTCAGCTCCTCGCTGGTAGCGGAAGTCTGCTGCGCCATAGCGGAATTAGTCTGTATGACAGATGAAATCTGCTCAATTCCGGACAATATCTCCTTCATCATTTCTGCCTGCTTTTTGGATCCTTCACTTGAATTTTTAGCATTTTCCTTTATTCCGTCCATGGAGCTCAGCACCTTCTTCAGCACCTCTGCGGTATTCATTGTAATCCTGCTTCCATCTGTAACCTCCTCAAGTGCCTTAGCTATCAGCTCTCTTGTATGCACAGCAGATTGTGCGCTGCTGGCGGCAAGATTTCCAATTTGGTCTGCCACAACAGCAAATCCCCTTCCTGCCTCTCCGGCTCTTGCAGCCTCTATGGAAGCATTCAGTGAAAGCAGATTAGTCTGTGAGGCAATATCCTCAATATCCGTGATGATATTTTCTATTTCCTTCGATGTGCTGTTGATTCTATCCATCGCATCAATCAGGCGATAAACCTCTTCCTGCCCCTGCATGGCTTCGTCCGCAATCATTTCTATACTTTCTGCCGCCTTTTGCGTTTCTGCCGCACTATCCTTTGTCATATCAGTCACATTCTCAACCTGTGCTGTAAGCTCCTCAATGGCTCCGGCCTGCTCCGTGGCGCCTTCCGCAAGATGCTGGGCACTTTGGGCAAGCTGTGTAGCTCCGGTATTTACCTGATCGGCTACATCGCCTATACCCTGTATCGTTTCACTTAGCCGGACTTTTAAATTCTGCATGGCATTTTTTAATGTTTCATAAATGCCGATATATTTTTCTTCCATTTCTGTTTGTACGGTAAAATCCCCCTCTGCCAGACCACTGAGCATCCTGCCCGCGTCAGAAACAACCGCATGTGTTGTATCCACCATATTTCGCATGGCGTCCGCCAGACCGCCAAGCTCATCCTCTGATGTATAGTTAATGCTGACATCAAAATTACCCGATGCCATCTGTACTGATGCCGCCTGCAGCTCAGAAGTTGAGCTGTTGAGTGCCTTAGACAGTATTGCGGAAACGTTCCTTCCGAGCAGTATACTGAGAACACCTGCCATGACCAATATGACTATGCAGATATACTTGGTGATTTGGGAAGCTTTGTACATAGCTGCTGCATTCTCGGCCTCTACTTCCTCAATTGTCGTGATATTAGCGCTTATATCAGCAAAATACGAAAGCATTTGCTGGCTATATACAATAAATGCATTTTCGATATCATTTTGGCGGCTGAATTCACGAAATTGTACAATCAATGCGTCGATTACCTCTGTATCGCCATCCATTGCATCAAATACGGATTTATCCGCAAAACTGGTTTTTTTCAAATCAATAAGCTCCTGTTTCATCTTATCAAAACAGGTATCTGCAAGCGCAAGCCTGCTCTCAACAATTTCAGGATCCGATATAAGACATGCGTGAAGAAGGTTCTTTGCACCTTCCTGAAGGTTACCATAACTTGAATGCGCCAACGCCACATTATTATAGGAAGACTGATAAAAAGTCTTAAGTTTCGAAGACACATAAGTTAAGCCGACAATCGCAACTATCAGACATGCTATCATAAGCCTTATAACCATGCTAAATGATATTGACATTTTCTCCTGCATCTTTTTATTAAGTAGTTTGTGTTCAAAATTTTTCATCATAGTTTTAAGCATAGCGTTTTTATCCTTCTTTCTGTAATAAAATCCTAATTTACTATAACAAAAAAACCACTTAAAAAGTGGTTTTGGCAGATTTGGTCGGTTTTCAGGCAGATTTGGTCAAAAAAATTACGAACCTATTGACAGGGCACGCGCCTTTGTTCCTCGTCAATAATCGTAACGCAATACCCATACCCTTTAACAGTTATTATACGCGCAGTATTAAAATGTCTGTATCACCCCTTTCGGACATGGAGTCGTCAGAATGATTCGCCATCTCCAATTCCTGGATCAGTCAGAATCAATCAATTTAATGTGAATCGCATTCTCCGTCACCAATCCCGTACTTCCGGCATACGCTATCAAATCACCCACATGTATGTCATCACCTATGTTAACCAATGTCTCGTTACAGTGTGCGTATTTCCAAGTACGCCCTTCTGCATCCAATATTGAAACGCAATAGCCGTATCCGGATTCCCATCCTGCTCCGGTAACCGTTCCGTCACATACCGATAAAACATCATCTCCTTTCCTCGCCGGCACATAATAAAATCCATCTTTTAGTATGGTTGATCTTATTCTTCCAAGAGGATCTTCGGCGTCAGTGGCATACTCCTCAGTTATCGGAATGCTCATGGTTTCTTTATCATTGTCATTCACTGACATCATTTTTTCAGTTTTTGACTGTCCTGACATCCATTGTACATTATCAAAAACATCTTTTCCGTCATCTTCTTGTCGTTCAGGGTTTCTTATTATGAGCAGCGTGCCTGCAAACAGTATCGTGACTATCAGAACCATTACCGGAATCAGCACTGCACTAATATGCATTGAATTATTATTGATTGCTTTGTTAACCCTCTTCTTTATGTTCGCAGTATTAACAGACTTAAATTCTGCATCCTCTTCATATACTGCCTGCCATAATTCATTCAGATTCTGCTTCATCATTCATTTTCTCCTTCATCTAATAATTCCCTTAGACGCTTCCTTCCCCTATGAAGCCGCGTTTTTATGTTGCTCGTTTGCATCCCCATTGCTTTTGCAATCGCACCTATTTTTTCATTTCCATAATAATGTCTTAAAAAGATTGTTCGATCCGGTTCTTCCAATGAATTCACGGCGTCCCATAGTCTTGTATAACGATCAAGCTGAATCATTCTTTCTTCAGGATCAACATTGCCTGTTCCGCACGCTTCCTCATCGGATAGCGGTACCATCAACTTCATGGCTCGCATTTTATCAATAGCTTTATTTTTCGCCACTTTTGCCAGCCATGCTCTGATGGATGTCGCATCTATCTCTAATCGGTGATTCCAAAGAATAATAAATGTATCCGCTACTACTTCCTCCAAATCCTCACGAGTTGCGATCGGACACATAACTCTCCACGCCACTGCTCCTACATAGGGCGTAAATCTGGTGATTATCTCATTTAACGCCGACCGGCTGCCATTTCGCAGACGAAGACAAAGATCCTTGTCGGTCATGTTTGACTCTCCTTCCTTGTGTATTCATATTGTAGTACGATGTGATTTGCGAAAAGGTTACAAAGGTTGAATATTTATCATCCGGATGCGAGTGAAATGAATAATTAGAAACCTATTGACGGCCTTACAGATTCAAGACCGCACAGGCGGAACAGACATTATTTTCTATTGTATAATCCAGATTGCCGTCATATTTCTGGCAGACTGAAAGGATACTGTTTACCGTCCGGTTTTCAGAGTAACTCTTTACTGCGGCTTCCGAAATTTCAGTGCCGTATTCTCCGATATATGCAAGGATGGCAGAGGTGTCGCCTGTTTTTGCATATTCCGCGATTGCTTCAATGTGGTGCCGCATATCATGCCGGAGCCTGCGGTTTGCCTCCTCCGCTCTTTGCAGGACAGACAGCCGGTTAGAAAGATATTCTGCGTTCTGGCGGACTAACGCCGCCTCCGTATCCTTTTTCATATAGCTGACATTGCTGAAGACAACACCATATACCGCACACATAATAAAGCTGATTGCGGCAAACGCCAAAAGCAGATACACATCCGGTATAAAATTTCCTGCATTCAATACAGTCACCGCAGCTTGTAACAGATAGAACAACATAGCGATCAGCGCCAGATTCCACCATCTTTTCCCACTATCCATTAAAGAACGGAAAATTGCTACGGCATACTTTTTGTACAGAGCCGCTGCCAGCAATAAGACTATACTGCGCAGCACGATCGTCACATAATATCCTGTCACTTCAGAAATCTGTGACAGAAATAATTTAACCATTAATTTCAATATATTGTCCAGAACAGAAAACAAACAGAAATAAGTGATAAATAAAAAACATTTTTTCGAAAAACAGTCCTTTGAAACAATGCATGAATAAAAAAAACAACTGCAAATATACAGCTATAAAGCACAAATTTCTTACCGGAATATCTGTGTTCTGCCATATGATAAATTACGATCACATGACACAACACCGTAAGGAATAGTCCCGGAAGCTGGTATAATCCGCTCATCTCAACGCCTCTTTCCGGCAGAAATCCATATATATTTTCTGCACTTCTTCACTGCTCCTTCTGGGAATTGATATTTTGATGCCGTTAAACATTTCCAAAGTATTTCCTGAAATTCTCCGCACAAAAACGAGGTTCACGACATAAGAGGCTCCCACTTTTATAAATCCGGGATAATTCTGCATTTTCTCAAACATCTGTGATAATTTCATACGCAGCTTAAGAATTTCACCGGAAGAAAGATTGATCACCAGATAATGCTTCTGCGACTCTATGGATACTATTTTACCTACACTGACCCGGTACATACCATCCACACAGGCAAGGGAAAGGAAATGCTGATCCTCTGTTTTTTTGACCGCACGGTCAAGGGCTGCGTTAAACTGATCCTGAGAAAAAGGCTTGAGCAGATAATGAGTGGCATTCAGTTCAAATGCCGTTACCACATATTCAGCGCTGAGTGAAAGAAAAACAATACCCATATCCGGGCTTTTGGATAGCATTTCCTCCGCAACATCCGTTCCGAGAACACCCGGCATACAAATGTCCAAAAGTGCTATATCATATGTTTTTCCTTTTTCCACAGCATTTAAAATATCCTTTGCCGCATTGTACTCATCAATATCAAAATGCAATTCGGGATGTGTCTCCGTATAGGTATCTAAAGCTGCCCTGATTGTTTCCAGCTCCTTTTGTATATCATCGCATATCGCTATCTGCATACCATTTCCTGCTTTCTCTAAAATGTGCCTGCTTTTTACATTTTATCACGTTCACCCATGAACGAATCAAGGGGCTTGGGAAAATTTATTGACAAAATTCTGCAAGAGCATATATACTCCTTTATGTTTATGCACGAAAGGAGTTTTTATGGACGATAAGATCAAAGGACTTTTTCCGATCACTCAGGCATCTGCTGCCTGCGGGCTCTCCCGCAGTACCCTCATGCGCATGGAAGAGAAAGGACTGCTTACTCCCGCTTACATAGCTCCAAAAAGCGGGCGGCGCTACTACGACAACCACAATATCTCCCGTATCTTACAAGTACAGCAGTTCCAGTCAATGGGCTTTAGTCCGGAAGAAACAGCCTCCTATTTTACAAAGGGCGGCGACGCAGCAGAGCTTCTCGCCATATTGGAGGATAAACTGAACCTGTTACAAAGAAATGTGGAGGAACTTCGGATTCGTGCAATTACGAGTCCCGACGTGTCCGTACAGATAATGACGCTTCCCGAAACCGTCTGCTGTACGCGCAGGTACATCGGGCTGACGGCACAGGAAAAATATGATGCCATGTATAACTTTTTCCATGAATGTATTGAAAACGGATATGTGCTTTCACAGGAGCCGCTTTTTGTCATAAATGAGCGTACAGATTATCTGGAAGGGCGGATTGCTGCGGAGCCCTATCCGTTCCGGGTATGTGTGCCCGTCCATCCTGAGAGCGCGCCCGAAAGTGCTGTCCGGTTTCCTTCCTGCAAGGCACTCTCCGTCTTATTTTACGGCGATTACAGCCGTATAGATGAAGCATGGCTCAGGCTTGGCAGGGAAGCGAAGGAGCGTGGGCTTGTCCCTGCCGCACTGCCGCGCATAATCGGCATCGTGGCATCTTATACCGGGCGGGAGATCGATCCCGGGAGATATTGTTCGAGGATTGTGATGCCAGTGGCGGAGCAGCTCTTTTAACCTTTTAAAGGCTTTTCGTAATTATTGCTGCCTGTCCTTTGCATACTGAAATGCTCTAACAACATAATCTGCAGAACCTGCCCCGTTTTTTGTATCAAATATTGTTTTCAGATAATCGTTAGAATAGGCATCTATAATTGTATTGCAATAATTCTCTCGATTACCCAATATCTCGGGCGAGGCATTTTCATACGCAAAATGAATTATTTCTTTGATAATATTCTGTACCTCATCATCAGATACATCTCTGTCTTTGTTAGATGCTAACTCTTTGAACAAATCTTTCTGCTTTAGTTCCTCCGGAATTTGGGATAACTGTTTCTCCATAATTTCCGAAAAATGTTCAAGATTGTGTTTCATGGATTCTGTGAAATTTTCAACACTTCCAAACTGCGCAATGGCCATTTTTGCCACTTCTGCCTCGTCATCTTTAATTTTCCGGATAAACATATCAAAATTTTCTATATTTCCCCAATATTTAATGACATCATCTGTACTTCTGCTTTTAAAATCTTCCAATGCAGCAATGTAGTCAGACAGGTCAAACTCTTTAAAGCTCATACATTGTTCTCCTTTCTCTAAACAGTTAAGAAGCTGTATCAATCGGTCAATCCGATTGCGTTTCAACAGGAGCAATTCTTTTTGTTTTTTGAAAGCAGTAATTCTGTCAAAATCAGGCTTCTCTAAAATCTCTTTGATTTCTTTTAACCGAAATCCCAGCTCTTTAAAAAAGAGAATTTGCTGCAGGGTTTGCAAAGCTTCATCATCATACAGCCGATAGCCGGACGAAGTAAGTTCGCTTGGTTTTAACAATCCTATTTCATCATAGTATTGTAATGTGCGTATGCTGATACCTGTTAATTTTGCAATCTGGCTTACCGTTTTCATTTTCAACTCCTCACTCCAAAAAAGGGATACATAGAATTTGCCGGCTAATCTCATTCCCTGTCATAAGCATACATTATCACGCAGCGTGAGAGTCAACAAATTTTTATCAATGAAACGCAAAAGGGCATATACTCATATATGCCCCTTAAATCAATACCAGCCTTGCAGATTTCAAACGGAAGACCTCTGTTTAAAATAATCTGCTTATAAAACATATTATACCTTAAAGGATGCCACTGTCCGGTTCAAAAGCTCACTTAAGCGGAACAGCTCCTCCATCTGTTTCATGACTGCCCCGGAGTTTTCATTGGAATTCTCCGCCGATTTATTCATACTCCCCATTGACTCCTCTATCTCTCCCACGAGACCTGTGATGACAGCGATAGACTCATTGATTTCTGTCATACGGGCACTCATTTCCTGTGAGGATGCTCCCAGAGCGCCGGATATATCACTGTAAAACTCCGCATCCTTTTCATACATTCCGGCAAGCTCTGTCATTCCCTTATAGTCCTCTATCACCTTACCGGTCATAAACTCCAGCAATCTGCCCGAAGTTTCAGATAAAAAGGAAACATTACCTACCACACCCTCTGTCACCTGACGGATCTTGTCCACCGCCTGTCTGGAGTTGTCTGCCAGGTTTCTTATCTCTTCTGCTACAACAGCAAATCCCTTGCCCGCCTCGCCGGCCCTTGCAGCTTCTATGGATGCATTCAGCGCCAAAAGATTGGTCTGGGAACTGATGGCAAGGATTTCCTCTGTCAAAGCATTGATCTCCCCTACCCTCTTACTGTCTTCGATGGCCTGCTCCAAGTCCTTTTTCGTTTTCTGATAAATGAAATCAACTTCCTCTGCTGACTTTCTGGTGGTTTCATACCGCTTTCCCGCACGATCCATAATGCCGCTTGACTGCTCTGCAGCTTCTCCGGCTTTCTTTGCAATATTTTCAATGGCATTTCCCAGTTCCTGTCCGTTATGTTTTATACTTTCCGCCAGCTTCCTTGCCTCCACGGTCTGCCCCATAACCTGACCGGCGGAATCGGTAATACCTGAAATGTCCTGATTGAGCACCGTCATTTTTGAAGAAGTTCCCTGGGCAATCGTACTGATTTCTTCAGCGTCCTGCTTCGTATTCAGAATGATCTCCCTGATCTGCTGCTTTACCTCTGCGGTTGCTTTCCTGATCTGTTCCGTCTCGTTTTTATATTCATCGGGAATCGACTTTTCCACTACGGCATTTTCAGAAAAATCACCGGAGGCAAACTGCTTCAGCATCTGCACCGGCGCCAGCATTTTTCCGATCAGACCCGTCATAAATACCGCCACAAACACGATGATCACAAGCGCAGTCACCACCGCTATCATAAGCATTGTTACTAAAGAACCCGTAACATTATCCGCCGGCACAACGACTCCCAGCTTCCAGCCGCAGCCATCTATCTCCGTCAACGCAAAATAGCATACGCTGCCGTCATAGTCCGCAAATTTTTTTACGCCGCTCTTCCCGCCTTCCACCATCTTTCCAAGCTCCGGAAGAATATCCTTCACTAAAACCGTAGTCTCTTCGGTAGGTTCGTATTTTTTGTTTTTATGCGCTATATATTGTCCGCTGCTGTCCACGAGAAAACCATAAACTCCCTCATCATAGTTGATGCTTCCCGTCAGATCCGTGACTGTTCCAAGGGTCACATCCAGACCAATGACGCCAGCCAGCTCGCCGTCTATGTATGCCGGTACGGCAACCGTCGCACACATCTGCCCCGTTATCGCATCACAATAGGGATCCGTCACAATGACTGTCCCTGCCTCCGCAGCCTGTTTGTACCATCCGCGCTGTACCGGATCATACCCATCCGGAATCCCGGCCTCCCTGTTGGACTGGATAAACCTGCTGTCCCTTGTTCCGAAATACAGATTTAAAAGCTCCTGCCTGCCCGCCGCATGGGCATCCACCACAGACTGAATCTGATCCGTGTCGAGCATTCCTCCGGCTGCTATACTTTTGGCTGCTCCGTCCGCAAGCATTTTTTCATTTTCGATCCATGTGTTAATCTCCTCCGCATACTTATCCGCATTCAACTGCAGCGCCCGGGTCTGATCCCGGATTGTCCGTTTTGCCGCTACCGTAATAATTCCCACCGTAGTCAAAAGGATACTTGCCACAACAATGCTGATCATACTCACCGTAAGTCTTCCCTTAATCGTTTTTAACATTCGTTTTTACCTCCTGACATGATACCATTACATCCAATACGAAATATCCGTTTTCCGTATAGCAGAACATCTCCCCGTCAAGCCGTTCTGCCGCCTCCTGCACCGTGGCAAGCCCGATTCCGTGGCCACGTCCCTCCTTGTCCGTGGCTGGTATGGTTCCCCTTTCCACATACAAATCATCCCTGCACTTATTTCTGATCCGTATCAGCAGATAAATTCCGTTATATCTCATCTGCACGGAAACCTCCCGCTTCTCTGTGTCAAGCCTTTTCAGGGCATCGCAGGCATTTTCCAGTCCGTTGGAAAGTATCTGGCACAACTCCATATAGGGCAGCGCTTCCTCCCCCACCTGTATGTCCATTTTATATTCCGCCTCCAGCATTTCCAGCCTGCCGGAATACTGAGCAAGCACCGCATTCAGGTATGGATTGGCACAAAACTGTCCCGACAGGGCGGTCATTTTCGTCTCCACGCCCTTCAGATATTCCTGTGCCTCTTTCACCTGTCCTTCTGCCAGCAGGCCCGCAAGAGTTACCATATGCCCCTTCATATCATGCTTCATTCTGCGTATTTGCTGCTGGTTTTCAAGCTGTGCCTCCAGTGCGTTTTTCTGCTCCTGCAAGACACACTCGCTCTGCCGCTTTCTGTAGAGCAGAAGCTGTCTGTAAAGCGCTGAAAATATGGTGGCATAACTAAACAGCATCAGTACCAGCACCAAAATGCAGAGAAACGTATCCTCGGGACGATCGATGATATTTGTAGGAAACTGTACCATTACCACCAGCAGGAGATAGTACAGCATTGCCAGCCCCGCAAAAACGCCCCAGCCTTTTTCCACTGCATCCTGTAATTCCAGGTACGGCTTCCTCAGATACCGCCACGCCAGATACTCTATCAGCGGACAGGCTATCAGACGGCTTACAAACATCAGTACATACTGCCCGCCGCCCAGATAATGATCGAGCAGATTCGTAACCGCCATGATCCACAGGCATGTGGTATCTGCCAGACAGAATGTAAGCAGAAACCGAAACCTTTTATCTGTACTCATCACGTAGAAAAAGATAAAACTTGGTATAGAGCAGGTAAACAGGAACAGTTTTGATATCACATCAATGCCATACACGATCAGTATCACACTGTTCAATGTCATCAGTATGCCCATGCCAATCCCCGCCGCCAGTATGGTCTTTTTCCTGGCAAACCGTGATCTGAACAGTATGAGGAAAAGGAAAATCACATGGAACATGACCCAAAATATGGATAAATCCCTGAGTATTGTCATCTTATCACCCACCTTCCGCTCTGATCTGAGCTTTACTTTTATTTCATAACACAGAATTACTCTTCAAAAACTAAAATGACGAAAATAACACGTTTTATGTCGAAAACAGCACTCTCTCAGTTGAACCTTGTTGTCAACAAACTCTGAATGTGATAAAATATCCAGTAAATATAAAGGTATAAATCTATGAAGATAAAGCGTATCTCCATTTTAAATGAATTCAAATGTATCGCAAAAGACTGTCCGGCAAGCTGCTGCCGCAACATCTGGGAGATTCCCATTGACCCCGATATGTACAATAAATACTGCAATGAAAAAGGCATTTGGGGCCTGCTGCTGCGCTGTTCTACCGTGAAAAAAGAGGATATGGCCACCTTTCGGAACACCTCCCGGGGCTGTCCGTTCTGGGGGACGGACCATCTATGCAGCATACAGAAAAAACACGGTACATCTTACATGCCCCAGGTATGCATCGAGTTTCCCAGGCAGCTGTACAACCTGATTTTTTTCTGCGAGGAAACACTGTACCTGGCATGCCCTGAGGCCGCGCGGCTTTTTCTGGTCTCCGCCGCCGGAGACAGGCCATTTGAATTTACAGTGACAGAAGGCAATGTCAGCTATGAGGTAAACACTACAAATGATGACAGAGAATTTCTGGATTATCTGCTGAAAGCAAGGGATGAACTGATCAGGATGCTGGAAAACGGCATCTCTTTTGACAGTATGGCAATATTGCATTACGGACTGGATGCGCAAAATGCCTGCCTTGGCAAAACGCCCCTCCCCAGCCCGCAGGATTATATATCCCCGGAGCATTATCGGATGACCTGCAAAAAAATAGACGATTGGCTCTTTAACGACTTTTATCACCCAAGACTCCGCACCGTATCGCCGCTTTTATATAAGCTGTGCCGAAAATATATCCTGAAATTCAGCCGTCCGGGCAGAAGAAATCCAGACGCTGCCGACCAAAAGCTTGCCGCTCTGCTGGAAAGCCTTTATGAAAAAATACCGGATCCGGACAAGCTTTTGAATCGGTATTACGAATATTATCTGCTGACCAATTTCCTTGATATCTATGAGGATTACAGTTTCTCAAAGCATCTGCTCTTCGGCATTGCCAAGACGCACCTTCTGCGGCTCTTTATCGCCCTGTATGCCGAAGACCGGGAAAAAATCGATATCCGGGAAATCGCCATGGTTATGACTGTATACGAACGGAGAGCGCCTCTGATAAAAGCCACTCTCTAAATCCTGTTACGCCTCTTTCTGCAGGCTGATCTGAAGCAATGTGTCGGATATTTTCCGCACCTCTTCAAATGCCAACAGTCTTCTTGCACGCTTTGACAGCGAAATAAACACTGCCGACATTGCAATATATTCAATGGTATAGCCCATAATATATCCGGTAAACCACTTGATCCTCGTGTCCCCCTCCATCAGTGTCGCATTTCCGGAGCGAAAATATACACCGGCCACAAGGCACACATATCCTACCACGGCAGTCCGAAGGGTAAACTTTTTATCAAAATACATACAGCTTAATGCAAGCGCCAGCACATATGTCATATAAATACCGATATTGTAATTACTTGCCATCAGTGCAATCGTGATTGCAAGTGCAACAATATCATTGACCTATCAAAAAGTTCATAACTATCCTCAGCAAACACTTAATTGAAACAGCCATTTGTTTTTGATATAATGTATGCAATGGCTGACCCGAAGGGAGAACCGACATGATTCATATTGCAATCTGCGAAGACAACAACGAGGATATGGCACATATACGCAGTATGCTCTGCCAGACAAACATTCTTTATGACCTTGCTGAATATAACAGCGCCGAGTCGCTGCTGTTCGATATAGAAACCAATCAGAAACAATTTGATATATTCATTCTGGATATTTATCTGCCCGGTCAAAGCGGCGTGGAAGCTGCACGCCAGATCCGTGCAGCAAACGAGAACACCATTTTGATTTTCCTGACGAGCAGCGAGGAATTTTACAGGGAAGCGTTCGATCTCTATGCTTTCAATTATCTGATCAAGCCTGTAAGCCCTGATGATCTGACCCGGGTCCTGCAAAAGGCCTTAAGCCTGATCGCTGTCCCGGAAGAAACGCTGCAGATTACCTTTCGCGGGCAGAATACCATCCTTCGCCAGGCAGATATTATGTATATATCCAGTTCCAATCACGCCCTGTGCCTTCATATGAAGGGCGGGCAGGAACATACCTACTACGGCAGACTTGACGAACTGGAAACACAGCTTGCGTCCGAAATTTTTGTGCGCTGCCACAAGAGCTTTATTATCAATCTTTTATATGTGAACAGGCTGGTGCGGGAGGGCTTCTATATTGACGACACTCTGATTCCCATATCACGAACCCATGCGGCAGAGGCAAAGGAACGTTATCACAGGCGGCTGTTCGGAATCTTTCAGGATAATTAAAATGTCCACCCGTTCATATTTTATTAACAATTAATTCAAGTTTTTTTAAATTTATAATCATTCTTTGGACATTTTCTTATCCTATACTAAGACCATAAGATACAACAAAGCGAAAGCCAATCACAGTTACTTTTTACTAAATAACTTTTTCATAATAAATGCCAAGGAACCCGGTTCCTTGGCATCCTCCCTTTTCAGGGGTATTTTTGATTTAACTGCTCGATTCCCTGCTTCAATTTTCAAATGGACTGCTGCTAGCGAATGTCGTACACGCTTCTGATCTTCAGCCCCACAGGACTGCCTTTCAGAATCTTCACTCGCCTGGTGCCTCCGTTCATATCAAAATAATTGTCTGAAAGCAGCATATCCTGATCCTCATTCTGAATTTCCACCGATTTCGCATAGGCATTGGCAGTGACCACAAGCTCGTCACCGTCCGCCTCCACGGTCAAGCAGGGATTCACAAAGTGAAAATGCTTGGGCGGGCAGAAAAGAACCGTGCCGGAAGACAGGGGAATCTCCGCGCCGCTGACCACTGTCCCCGCTCCGGTCTCAAGCCCCGCAGCCGGTATAGCTCCCGTCTCCCTGTCCACATCCCAACATTTGTAGCTCACATAATTTTCATATAAGTCTGCGTCCATGCAGTTCTGCTTTTCCAGCCAGACTGCGGAAAGCCCGGGAACCGTGACCACTTCATCGCCGCCTCTGATAATCTCTCCGTGATTATTCCGCAGATTCCATTCCACCCGAATCCTTCTCTCCTCTCCGGTCTCATTGGCCACATTCAGCCGGATGGACTTTTTCACCTCATAGGGCTGTGCATTGGGATTTGTGTCCTGGGTGAGAATCCCTTCCTCCTCGCAGGAAATCAGAATGGGCGCAAAAAACCGCCTTGCATAATACTGCGCCGCCTTCCACCTGCCGCAATAGTCGATGGTGGCCCAGCTTGCCACCGGCCAGCAGTCATTGAGCTGCCATATGATGGTGCCCATGCACCTGCCCCGGTTCCGCCTGAAATGCTCCACGCCGTACCGCAGCGCCTCGGCCTGCAAGAGCTGGGAGGCGTAGAGCGTCATGTCGAAGCTGCCCGGATACAGATAGGTCTGCTCCATATAATTCATGATCTTGCCGTTCGCCGAGCTGTTTCGCTGGTGCTTCTCCATAACATAGGAGAAAATATTTCTGTCCTCCGGCTCCGCAAAAGTTTCCACCGTCTTCATCAGCGGAAAGGACTGAAAACCGAATTCTGACACATAGCGGAAAAAGAATTTCCGGAACTCCGTGATAGGTTTGTTGCCATGCCATACGTCCCAATAATGAGTATCTCCCCGGTTCGGGTCATTGGGATGGTCAAAGCTTCCCCCGGAGGAGGGACTGGAGGGCCAGTAAAAGGCGTTGGGGTCATGCTCCTTCAGCACCCTGGGGATAATGTACTCATACATCTTAATGTAGTCGGCCCGCTCCTGCTGTCTGCTGACCCAAAGACCGCTCTCCACGAAGGATTCCATCTCATTGTTTCCGCACCAAAGTGCCAGACTGGCATGATGACGGATACGCTTTATGTTGTCCACAAACTCCGCTGTGATATTTTCCTCAAATTCCTCTGTCAGATGGTACACCGCGCAGGCAAACATAAAGTCCTCCCACACGATCAGTCCCAGTTCATCACAGACATCCCAGAAATCATCACCGGGATAATATCCCCCGCCCCACACACGGATACAGTTAAAATTGGCGTTCTTAGCCTGCATCAGCAAATCTCTTGTCCTTTGAGGCGTCACCCTGGGCAGAATATTGTCCTCCGGAATATAATCGGCGCCCATGGCAAAAATCTGCACGCCGTTGATCTCATGAGCAAAGGTCTCCCCATATTCATCCTTTTCAATATGTACGGTGAGGGTGCGCAGGCCGATCCGCTTTTTCCAGCTGTCCAGGGGCTCCCCGCTCTGCTCCAGAGTCACCTCCACCTGATAAAGAGGCTGCTCCCCGTATCCGTTGGGCCACCAGAGTTTTGGTTCTGAGATCAACAGTTCGGGCGTCGAGATGTCTGCGGATTCTGAGTTGCCATGTGTGTCCGGGCGTCGCGCGGATTTATTGGGCAGCTCATACACCTCCCCCTCAGGTCCCGTCACTTTTACCTTATATGACATTCCTGTCAGTTTTTTGTCATCCCTTCCAAAGGACAAAATCCGCTCTTCTCCGAGCTTGTCCACATCCACCCGGAACTTGAGATTTACCCTTCCGTCCGCGTGTTCCTGAGTAATATAGACGCCGTCCAGCCTGGCCGTATTGTATCCCACCAGGCTCACATTCCGCCAGATTCCCGCATCCGGCAGGCGGGGACCCCAGTCCCAGCCGAACATACAGTGTGCCTTTCTCAAATAGGAAAACCCTCTCATGGCGTCAGAGCTACCGTCTATGAACCTGTTTTCGTAAGCCTCCTGTATGTAGCGCGTGGGAGAATACAGCACTACCTTCAGTTCATTCAGGCCGTCCCGCAAAAGTTCCTTAACGGGATATTCAAAGGTTCTGTGCATATTGCAGACCGAATCTATCAGGCGGCCGTTCAGGAAAATATCCGCCACCGTGTCAATCCCTTCAAAACGCAGCAATACCTCCTCAAACCCCCGCAGCCGGTCTGACGCCTCAAATTCCGTCATATAGGTATAGTCCCGATCCATCAGCGCCAGCGCTTTCAATTCATTGTCGCGGTAATAGGGATCCTCCATTTTTCCGTTTTCCAAAAGGGCCTGATAGACGCTGCCGGGGACCCTGGCCGGAATTTTCTCCCCGCTCCCGTCCATATATAAATTCCATCTGCAAAAATCACTGTTCAAGCTTTCCGTATACATTCTATGACCCTTCCTGTTTTCTGTGTCCATTCAAATTTCTGTCGGTTCACATTTCTGCCCGGCAAAATTCCGTCTCTCTGTATTTCTGCCTGCGCCTGCAATGCCATCAGTTGTTCCGCTCATATAATGATACTGCTCTGGCCCGCCTGAAGGCTGATATGTATTTGCTTTCCGGCACATAAGACATCTGCCTCATAATCACTGTCAGCATGTATTTCAGCGGTGGTGAGCTGTCCACCCTTCCATGTCATGTAAAGCTCTGCATTTCCTGCCAGCCTTAGGCCTCTGACGGAACCCTCCGCCCATGCCTTCGGCAGTGCAGGAAGCAGTACCACCCTTCCCCCGCTGCTCTGCGCCAGCATACCACTCATTGCCGCACATGCCCCGAAGTTGCCGTCTATCTGAAAAGGCGGATGTCTGTCGAACATGTTAGGATAAGTAGACTGGCCCAGCATCTTCTCGATGTTTTCATAAGCCGCCTCACCATCCCAGAGGCTGGCATAATGATTCATGATCCAGGCCCGGCTCCAGCCCGTGTGTCCGCCGCCGTGGGAAAGCCTGTACTCCAGCGTCTTCCTGGCTGCCGCTGCCAGCTCAGGCGTGCCGTCAACGGTAATCTCTCCACCGGGATACAGCCCATATAGGTGAGAAATATGCCTGTGTCCCGGAGCCACCTCCTCATAATCTTCCTGCCACTCCATAATCCTGCCGCTGCCACTGATTTTTGTAGGCATCAGCCTGTCCCTGCAGCTCTGAATCTGCCTCATCAGTTCCGGAATGCTGTCCACGTCCGCAATCTCACAGCCCTCCGGCACAGTCTCCCCCAATGCCTTCCAGGCTCCCAGACAGCACGTGAAGAGATGACGCAGAATCTGATTATCCATGGTGGCTCCCACACAGCAGGCACCTTTTTCCCCACTTGGCAGTCTGTAGGAATTTTCCGGAGAAACGGAAGGACTTGTCACCAGATAACCATTCCGCTCAATCAGGAAATCCACAAAAAACAGAGATGCCTCCGCCAGAATGGGAAACGCCCTCTCTAAAAAGGCTTCGTCCAGGGTGTACTGATAATGCATCCAGAGGTGAGTAGCAATCCACGCCGCTCCCATGGTCCAATAGGAACCGGGATACCAAATATCCTGAGGCGCGGAGTCTCCGTGAATGTCCGTGTTGTGATGGGCAACAAAACCGCGGCAGCCGTACATCTCCCGGGCCGTGCGCCTGCCGGTCTTCTGTACCTTTTCCAAAAGATCGAACAACGGCATATGGCACTCGGAAAGATTGCAGCTCTCCACATGCCAGTAATTCATCTCCGTGTTGATGTTAATGGTATACTTGCTGTCCCAGGGCGGCGTAAAATCCTTGTTCCATAACCCCTGCAGCGTAGCAGGAAGTCCACCCTCCCGGCTGCAGCTGACAGTCAGATACCTGCCAAAGTCAAAGAGCAGTTTGCTCAGTCCCACGTCGGCCCTGCCCTCCTTCGCCTGCTCCAACCGCTTATCCGTGGGCAGACTGTCAAAGGCCTCCGCTCCCTCCAGTTCAAAGGCAAAACGATCATAGAGGGCGTCAAAATCCGCAACGTGCTCCGTCAGAAGCCCCTGATAATTCTTCTCTGACGCCTTTTGAATCCGCGCCGCCAGCCTGGTGTGTAACAGCGCCTGTAACGCCGCCTGTGTCAGGTACTCCTGCCTCTCGTACTCCGGAATGTCCAGTCTGTTCGCAAGGCTTAAAAAATGCTCTGTACCGGGGCCAAAAAACGTTGATGATTTGTTTTCCGAAGCAGCTTCTGTGCCTGCGGAAGATGCCTGTTCCGCGGACAGGCCGTATTCAGCCGTCCCGCATTGTATTTCCCTATAGTCCTTTAGGAAGCTTTTTACCCAACTATCCAGTTCTTCCGTTGAATAGTGGTAAGTCGTATCGGCGGTAAAATACAGGATAACTTCCTTTGCTCCCGCGGCATCAAGACTCTCCCCCAGCGCAGTAATCCTGCCCTGGCCCACCGCTTCCGCTCGCAGCGCCATGGAGAACTCATATCCGCCCTTGCCCAGGTTTCCATACAGTTCAATGCAGTCATCCCCGCACCGCCTCACGCCGTCAAAAAACTTTCCCCGGCGCATTCTGGTGGTGAAATCTACCGTTCCGGGCCCCTCCGCCGTAAACCGCATTATGATACAGTCCGCCGGATGAGAGGCAAAGATTTCTCTGCGGTACAAAGTGTCACCCACTCTGAACTCCGTGCGCGCCACCGCCCTGTCCAAATCCAGCGTCCGGGTATAACCCGTAACGCTTTGCCTGTCTATGCCATAAAAAGTAAACTTAATTTCCCCCAGAGTCTGATAAGGATGCATGCTGTCCGGACAACCGCTCATGGCCTTGTCCATCAGCTGCTCCGCCCTGGCAATCTGCCCCTGGTCCAGATATTCCCGAATCAGAGGAAGATTCTCTTTAAAATCGGGGTTTATACGATCCACCCGGCCTCCATACCACACGCTTTCCTCGTTCAGCTGAATCCGCTCTGCATCCGTTCCGCCATACACCATTGCACCCAGTCTGCCGTTACCGATGGGCAATGCTTCCTCCCACTCCGCCGCCGGCTGCTCATACCATAGTCTGCTCATAAGTCCCCTCCTGCCTTCTGATCCTCGTTATCAGATTTGTCCTGCCTGTCCTATTATTTTATCCTTTTCTCCCTGTTGTTGCAACAACTGATAAGAGGTCATTATACGATATGATCAATTCTCTTTGTATTACCTGAAATCCCAGCTTTTGGGCCAATGCTTTAGAAGCATGATTATCTGTTTTCACAACATACATTGGCATAATGCTCTCTTCATAACATTTATTAATCATTAATCTGACCAAACTTTCTGCAATTCCTAATCTGCGTTTAGTCTCTTCAACCCAAACTACCAGATTTCCATAGTCAGAGATTACATCCGATACTTTACAATAGCCGATAAGTTTGTCATTAATCAGCGCGATATATTTTTTATATGCTTCTAAATATCTATATTCAATTTGATCATGTTTACCATAAACCAATAATGTACCCTCATTAAAATCAGGTTGAATAGCCAGGAGCATCCTGTCCATATATGACAATTCATATTCCGGCATTTTTAATCCATCATGTATATCACCGGCTTCTATGGCTTCAAAATTAATATTATTGCATAAAAAAACTATTTCCGCCTCACTAAATTCCGGTGAGCAGGAAATAATTTTTCCACCATTATATGTAGTCGCAATGACTTTATAAAAATATCGCTTATTTATCGGAATATCCCTATATTTGCACTTACACACCTGTACATCATTGTGAAGCACTTTATCATTTAATCCTAAATATTCCTGATAAAAATCCGAAAATAAGCCGCTGCACATTTTTCTGCTTCTCCTTTTTTCATTGCCAGATTCTTCAACTATTTTATCATTATCAGGGGATGGTATGCAATCACGTATCTTACAGCTTGACATTTTGTATTAAACGGATATTGCAGTTTTCTTTTTAATAATTGTTTCAATACCCTTAGCCATATTAGCAAATCTTAACCAGGATAGAACCCCAGATAGTATCCTGGCCAACTCGGGTATTTTGCAAAAAGTGCAACATGTTCACCACTCTGTTTATTGCAGCAACTATCTCTCCATATTTTGATTTTATAGCAGGAAAGTAAAGCAATGAGTACAGTGGATACTACAGTATCAATGACTTAAATATACAATGAAGAATTAGAGGTCGTTCAGCAGATTATTTGACAATTATTTTAAATAGAAAATCACAAAAACCACTGCAAAGAAACAATCCCTTGAAGAATTACAAATTCCCGGAAAGCAACAGTAGCGCAAACGCCTGATGCTTATTGCCACCGACACTGCTTTCCGCAACTCACTCGTGTTTTTTGGCCGCCACATACATGGGAGCAAAAAGCGCGATAAAGAACAACGGCATGCCGACAAACACAAATATCTTTTTCACAACGGCAGGAAACAGAATACGGCAGACAAAATACAGCACCGGCAGCAACATGGCTGAGATCAGCATTCCCCGTATGGCCGCACGCTTGATGTGACGCCAGTTCCGATTGTTGAAATATATTCCCGGCATGTTCATTTGAAAAAAGCCATCGCTATATGAATCTACCTTGTACTCATCATAGTACTCCGGCAGTTTATCCTTGGCAAAAAAACAGAAATATGCTGAAAAGGAAAAGAATAATGATTCATAGATAAGCAGGTTTAAGCCTATTTCTTCCGGTTCTGCCCCGGCCGCCCACAACCCCAGCAGTTCCAGTGCCACCGTCACCAGGCTCACCGCATACAATATAGCTTCCTGTCTGCGCCTCCTGCGCCGCTCGGCGGGAGTTTCCTCGGAATAGCTGATCACACGGTGCATCAACTCCTCCACCCGATCTGAATCCATGGCCGTCTGTTCGAGACGCTGGCATTCCAGCAGTTCCGTGACCCCGATTCCCAGCGCCTGAGCCAGAGGAATCAGCAGCGTGATATCCGGCATGCTCAATCCCCGCTCCCATTTGCTCACAGCCTTGTCAGACACATAGACCTTCTGCGCCAGTTCTTTCTGGGTTATTCCTTTTTCCTTGCGCAGCTGTGCCACAAAAGCACCGAATTTTTCCTTGTCAATCTCGTACATGCCCTGCCTCCTCGTATTTCTGATAGGCGTATTATACTTTTTGCACCCTAGAGAGGCAACCGACTGACAGTAGAATTTTGATTACGTGACACGGACTGCCCTTAGGACCCCGTCCTCTTGCACATATGGACAGCGCCCATAAGAACTACCATTGGCCATTAAAAATCAAAAATGCCCTTGACAAGATGTTGAACTCTTGAATAAGATTATTTCGGAAGATTTTGTAAAGATTCAGTGAGTGATGAGAAAGTTTTCGACTATTTTGGCGGAAGCCGGCCTCAAAATACTGTGATATATGCATACGGCGTTGCATCTACATCGATGGAGGGAAAAATTACAGATACAAGTTATTCACCTACTTTTTCCGGTATTAAGTTTACTGATTTTGCAGGCAGACAGCCTAAATATTTGGGGTTGTCTGTCTAGAAAGAAGGCAAATTGAAACATATCAACCATAAAATGAAAACAAATAAAATACTCATTGGAATAGTTGCCATCACAGTATTTATTTCTGTATTTGTTTTAGTAATTATTTTTTTGTCAAATAAAAACATAAAATCGGATATAAATAATAAGATTAAGCTTGAAGCCATAATTTCAGATCAGGAAAACCAAATAGACCTGAGTATTTACAATAATGATAAAGAGATGATTACATGTGGGCTTGAATTTGAAATACAAATATATAAAGGAAATAAATGGAAAAAATATACAGATGAGATACCCGTTGATTTGATAGGGATTTTAATCTTCCCTGATAAATCATATGTTCAAAATATTATGCTGGATCATATTCATATTGATAAGGGTGAAACATACAGAATAAAAAAAGTTATAGACGGTAATGAATATTATTCAAACGAATTCATTATAAAATAAGAGCAGGCCATGTATCTTGACATGGAAGATGCAGAAACCTGCTCCGTTAAGGCACTCACAGCACTTCTCTCTGCTTTTGCGCGATAAGCGTATCCATGCAGTGCTTATGAGGCGTGCCGCCGCTGTTGCAGTCAAATACTTCCTCCCCGCAGGTATGGAAGAACCAGTCATGATAATATCCGAATAATTCTCCCGAACGCCACGGATGCCTCTTTTTCTCATCTCTCGTGCTGTCCGCCGCGCGGGTGATAAAGGGCTTTTGCACAAATACATTCATCGCATTTATCCCGGCATCCGCAGTATGCTCCTTCAGGCTGTCGCAAAGCTCCTCCCTCACAGTCTGAGGCAGGAAATGAAGCACTCCGCTGCTGAATATAATATCATATTCCGAGTCAGGACGGTAATCCATGATATCCGCCTTGAAAAATCCCACTTCCACATTGTTATGCTCCGCAAGCTGCCTGGCCTTTTCAATCCCACGCTCGGATACATCAAATGCAGTCACCGCATACCCGCATTTGGCAAAGAAAACCGCATCCTTTCCTTCGCCGCACCCTATATCCAGCACACGGTACGGCCTGATTGGCGGAAGAATTTTCATAATGTCGTAGCAGATGCGGTTTGGCATCAGCCCCCAGTAATAGTCTTCTGTGTCATACCGCCTGTCATAATCCGTCACCACACTGCTGTATCCCAGCAGAGCATCCACGGTGGTGTGCAGCGCTGCCGCCAGCTTCGGAAGCATTTCCACATCCGGGAGAGCTGTGTTGTTTTCCCATTTTGACACTGCCTGAAATGATATGTTCAGCGTTCCGGCAAGCTGATTCTGGGTTAGCCCCAATTCCTTACGCCTCTTGCTGATGACCTCGCCCGTTTTCATATTTTTTGTATTCTTCATATGATTCATCTTGCTCCATTCCCCTGTTATGATTACAATTCTATCATAGTATGCTCCGGAGACAGCTGCAATAACGTGCGAAGAGAATCGATCGCCGAAATTCACCTGGCGGTTGAAGTGAGACAAGAACGGAACTGAATAGGTATATTTTATTTGCCAAACAGATCGCTGTGTGACCCGGTACGGGATAAGGTCAATACCAGAACGTCATCGTTAATGCTATAAATCAAAAGCCAGTCCGGCAGGACATGACACTCACGGTGTCCGGCCCAGTTCCCGGTCAGAGCATGATCCTTATTTTTCTCCGGAAGCGGAACTCCCATGGCAAGTGCGGCAATCACATCTTGCATCAATCCGATGTCCAGTCCGCGCTTCATTGCCAGCTTATAGTCCTTTTTAAATTGTGTGGTGTACTTGACGGTGTACTTTACATTCCTCATGCCTTCAGGTCCGCGAACAGTTCATCCAGATCGTCGTATCCTTTTACTGATGGATCTTTCGCAATCCTTTCTGCCTCCAGCATGGCGGCAACTGTTTCGCTGTTAGGCTGATTGAGGGAAACGTCAAAGGGAATTCTCCCCTCGCGAAGCGACTGACGAACAAAAATGTTGAACGCTGTTGTCAGATTCATACCGAGTTCCCCAAACAGCCTATCAGCTTGTGCTTTCAGATCTGAATCCATACGGATACTGATGTTTGTAGTAGAGCCAGCCATATAATCATCTCCTTTCTACTGGTGATTACAGTATATGCTATTTGCACGAAAAATACAATATTTTGCACGAAGAATGGACAGTATTTTTATCGCTGTCACACATAAAAAAACCGCCGCCCGGTTTTAACCGGACGACGGTTCACATTCACAGTCTCAGGCTTTTCCAACAGAGCCGAACAGCTCCATCTTCTCCTTAACGGTAGCCTTAATTGCCTCAAAGCCGGGAGCCAGGAGCTTACGGGGATCAAAGCCCTTGCCCTCCAGATCCTTGCCAGCCTCGATGTACTTACGGGTAGCAGCTGCAAATGACAGCTGGCATTCAGTATTTACATTGATTTTAGCAACGCCCAGAGTAATTGCTTTCTTGATCATATCGGCAGGAATACCTGTTCCGCCGTGAAGAACCAGAGGCATGTCGCCGGTCTTCTGCTGTACGGCATCCAGGGTCTCAAAGGAAAGTCCCTTCCAGTTTTCAGGATATTTGCCATGGATGTTTCCGATGCCTGCTGCCAGGAAATCAACGCCCAGATCCGCAATCTGCTTGCACTCGTTGGGATCAGCACACTCGCCCATGCCTACAACGCCGTCTTCCTCACCGCCGATAGAGCCAACCTCTGCCTCAATAGAGATTCCCTTTGCGTGAGCAGCCGCAACCAACTCCTTGGTCTTCTCAACGTTCTCTTCGATAGGGTAATGGGAACCGTCAAACATAACGGATGAGAAGCCTGCCTCCATACACTTGTAGCAATGCTCGTAGCTGCCATGATCCAGATGCAGCGCCACGGGAACAGTAATGTTCTGGTCTTTGATCAGGCCGTTTACCATGCCGACTACCACATCATAACCGCCCATGTACTTTCCTGCACCCTCGGATACCCCAAGGATAACAGGGGAATTCAGTTCCTGAGCAGTCAAAAGTATCGCCTTTGTCCACTCAAGGTTGTTGATGTTGAACTGGCCTACCGCATAGTGGCCTGCCTTTGCCTTTTTCAGCATTTCAGTTGCAGAAACTAACATGTAATTTACCTCCGTTTATATTATTATAAAAATATTGCTTTCTCATACATGTCTGGATACTCAATCACTCGCAGGCACGCGCTGACGCGCTCCGAATGCTACGCTCGAAAATACTTCGTTTTTCTACTGCGCTCATTATATCACTTTTTTACTTTTATATCAATTCCCTTGCAAATATTCTTAATATTCACCACGCTGTGGCTGCCGCCGTTTTCTCCGTCCAGGGTCCAGGTGACGGGCTCCGCCGATTCCAGTGTCAACTCAGCCGTTCGGAAGCAGTACATATAGCTGCTGTCAATGTTCCGGTTCAGCAGCGAAACCATAATGCTGCTCAGCTCCACGGGATTTTTCGGATTCTTTATCAGGGTCACCTCAAACAAGCCGTCATCCAGCTTCACATTTTTCCCGGTAATATTCTTAAATCCCCCAACAGACATGGAATTGGTGATCATGCCGAAAATAAATTCATCCTCGATTACCCTGTCGCCGCAAGTCACCTTCATGACGTAAGATTTTATGGCAGACAGACGGTTCATCCCTTCCAGAAGATATGCCATATGACCCAGAACATTTTTCACGTCCTGTTTCGTCTCATAGGACACATCCGTGAACAGACCAAACGCTGCAATATAGACAAACAAATCATTATTAAAGGAACCAATGTCACAGGCAAAATCTCTGCCGCCTACGACAACCTCCGCCGCACGGAGCATATTTTTAGGCAGGGAAAGGCTGCCGCCGAAGTCATTGGTGCTTCCTGCGGGAATATAGCCGATCGGCCTCCGGCAGCCGCTCTGCATCATACCGGTGACCACCTCATCCAGGGTTCCGTCGCCGCCGCTGCACACCACCAGTTCATAATCCTTTGAGCACCTTTCCACGATCTGTCTTGCATCATCATGCTTTCTTGTCGGGAATATGGTTATCTCGTATTCTTTGGCCACAAAAATGTCCAATATATCTGCAAGTTTCGTTCTGATCTGCGCCTTACCCGCCCTGGGGTTATACACGAACAGAAGCTTTTTACTCATCCGGCACTCCTCCGCAACGTTCTGTTTATGCGCCTCTTTTTCCTTCCAAAAAACTCTCAATTCCCTCAACAGCCGCCTGCTCGTCTGAACCTTCCGCAGAAACTTCCAGTTCTTCTCCGTTGTCCAGGCCAAGGCTCATCATTCCCATGATACTCTTTGCATTCACTCGCTTATTGCCTGACTGAATGTAGATTTTGCTTTCGTATTTGCTGGCTTCCTGTACCAGCAACGCTATCGGCCTTGCCTCCATCCCGTTCTCAAGATTAATCTTGATATCCCTCTTTGTCATAATATTTCCTCCTCTTTTTAGAACTACTTCCTTTCTCTTACTTCCCCGGCAAGCTCACTGAGCTTACGCAATCTATGATTGACCCCCGATTTCCCGATAGGGGGATTAAAGTACTCTCCAAGCTCCTTCAGCGAAGCATCCGGATTTTCCAGCCGAACCTCCGCCATCTCCCGCAAAGCCGGCGGAAGATTTTGAAAACCATAGTGAATCCTCAGATACTCTATGTCATCCACCTGCCTGGCAGCTGCATTTACCGTTTTGGCAATATTTGCGGTCTCACAGTTCACCCTCCTGTTCACGGAATTTCTCATCTCCTTCAGTATACGGAGATTTTCCATGTTCATCAGGGTTACCGGTGCCTCGCAGACATTCAGTAAATCCACAATGCCGGATCCTTCCTTAAGGTAAACCACATAATATTTTTTGCGAAGGATAATCTTTGATTCAATGCCAAAGCCGCTCATCATTTCCTGCAGCTGCTTTGCCTTTCTCTCATCGATACAGGCAAATTCCAGATGATAGCTTTTTGCCGGGTCGCTCATGGAACCAACGCTTAAGAATGCCCCCCTGAGAAACGCACGTCTGCAGCAGGCATTTTTGACGATCAGCCGGCTCACCGGCTCCTCCAGGCTGCCCAGCTTCTGCAATATACCCTGCATATCCTGCTCGCTCAAAGCAACACTATTTCTTATATTATATGTTTTTTTTAATAATGTAAAGCCTTTTCTTACGACCTCTTCATTTTCGGTCTGAAATCCAATGGTATAGTTTCCATCTGAATCTCTCCCATACTGGCCGCAGAAGTTCATGATCGCCGCTAATTCCGCTATCTGACAGTGCCTTGCCGGACTGATGTGTTTCGCCAGCTCAACCTTTACTTCACTGGAAAATGACATTGTTTCTCTCCGTTATATCAAAAGTTTCCGGTTGTTAAGTCCCTGTGATAGAGCTTCATCCCGTAATTACCCTTGTCCTTCATACGCTTGTACAATTCGTTTGCAAGGGTAACGCTCCTGTGCTTGCCTCCGGTACAGCCGATGGCAATGACCAGCCGGTATTTTCCTTCCTTCACATAATTCGGTATCAGAAAATGTATCATGTCCGTCAGCTTATTCATGAAGCATTCCGCCTCTTCATTGCCCATGACAAAGTCCTGTATCTCTTTATCATTTCCTGTTTTATGCTTCAGTTCCTCTATATAGAACGGATTTGGCAGGAAACGCACATCAAACACCAGATCTGCGTCCGCCGGAATGCCGTACTTGAAGCCGAAGGACATTACCGTCACCATAAGACTGTTATATTCCCCGTTTTCCACAAAAATACGGTCAAGCTCCGCTTTTAATTCCCTTGTGAGGAGATTGGTTGTGTCTATGACATAATCTGCGCTTTGACGGATGTTCTTCAGAACCTCCCTCTCACGCCTGACGCCGTCCTCCACTCTGCCATCCAGTGCAAGCGGATGAACACGCCTCGTCTCTTTATATCTTTTTATCAGGACATTCTCGTCCGTGTCCATAAACAGTATCTCAAAGGTATAACCTTTTTTCTTAAGCTGGGTCAGAATTCTGGTGGCGTCCTCAAAGGACTGATCGGAACGCACATCCAGTCCCAGCACCACCTTGCTTATCTCACTGTTGGGCGTGGAGATCAGCTCCACAAATTTCTCCACAAGAGAGATTGGCAGATTGTCTACACAATAGAAACCCGCATCCTCCAGCATTTTCAGCGCAGTACTCTTCCCTCCGCCGCTCATTCCCGTCACAATTACAAATCTCATCTGTTTATGCTCCCGTCTGCACGCCGCAGCGCGCACTCAAATCAAAAACCTAAAAACAGAATCTCCGGCTCCAAATCCACATTAAACCTTTCCTTCACGCGCTCCTGCACCTCGCTGATGACATTTCTGACATCCTGAGCCGTAGCATTACCGGTATTGACAACAAAGCCACAGTGCTTTTGGGACACTTCTGCCCCGCCCACACGGAAACCTCTTAAGCCGGCCTCCATAATAAGCTTTCCCGCAAAACATCCTTTTGGCCTCTTGAAGGTGCTGCCTGCGCTGGGATATTCCAAGGGCTGCTTTTCCCGCCGTCTCACTGCCAGGTCCTCCATCTTCGCCCTGATCTGTTCTCTGTCACCCTTCTCCAGCTTCAGGATTACCTCCGTCACCGTAAAGGGATTGTTCTTGATGGTGCTGGTGCGGTAGCCGAATTCCATGGTGTCATTTTCCAGTTCCATGCACTCGCCTGCACTGTTCACCACATTGACCTGGGTTACCACCCCGCTCATGTCCCCGTCATACGCCCCTGCGTTCATCACAACACCGCCGCCTATGGTTCCGGGTATGCCGGATGCAAACTCCAGTCCGGTGAGGCCATGCTCCAGCGCGGCCCGGGCCACCTGAGACATGAGCGCTCCCGCCTGGGCAGTGATCACATCGCCATCCACTTCTATCCCGTTCATCCCGGGGCCAATCTGCAGAACAATCCCCCGGTAGCCCTTGTCACTGACAAGAAGATTGCTGCCGTTTCCCAGAACGAAAAAGGGCAGTTCCACCTGCATCAGGTACTTTTGTACCCGTATGAGCTGTTCTTTATTTTCTATCTGCACAAAACAATCGGCAGGTCCTCCTATGCGAAAGGTAGTATGTCCTGCCATTGGCTCCTGCAGACATATGTTCTCTTCCGGTACAAATTTTTTTAAAGACTGAACCACTGCCTCACTGATCATTTTCTGCCATCCCTATCTAAGTATTAACCCTGCCGCTCCGTAAATACCGGCATCATTTCCCAGTTTTGCCAGTGCAAATTTTGCGCCTTTGCACTGCTGGTATACATACTTCTGAAACTTTGGCTCCACGAAGGTGAGCAAAATCTCTCCCGCCTTGGAAACTCCGCCTCCGATAACAAAAATCTCAGGATTTACCACATCGGCAACCACGGCCAGACCCTTGCCCAGATAGTCGCCGAACTGCTCCGCAATCTCGATGGCAACCTGGTCACCTGCCTTGACCGCATCAAAAACGCTTTTCGCGGACAATGTACCCTCCCGCAGCACACTGGGTTTATCATCCTTTTTCAGACGTCTCCCGGCCAGACGTACAATACCGGTGGCGGACGCATACTGCTCCAGACAGCCTTTATTCTTACAGCCGCACTCCTCCGTCTCATTATCCTCAAGATGAATATGTCCGATCTCCCCGCCGGCTCCGGTGGTGCCGCTCAGAAGCCTTCCGTTTATGATAATTCCGCCGCCCACTCCCGTTCCCAGAGTTACTGCCACCATGTTACTGCAGCCTTTGCCGCCGCCCTGCCACATCTCGCCGAACGCCGCAGCATTGGCATCATTGGCAGCCTTCACCGGTACATTAATATATGCATTCATCGCCTTGGGTATGTTAAATGCATCCCAGCCGATGTTGACTGCGCCGCCCACCAGCGTTCCTTCCTCGTCTACGGCTCCCGGTGCGCCCACGCCGATTCCTGCCAGATCCTCCTCGCTGATCCCCTTCTCCTTCATCTTCGCCAGAAGGCTCTGTGCTACGTCAGGTATAATGGATACACCCTTATTTTCTTTATTGGTGGGAATCTCCCACTTGTCCAGGACGCGGCCCTCTCTGTCAAACAGGCCAATCTTGACCGTGGTTCCCCCTATGTCAACTCCAAATGCGTAATTACTCATAATTTCCCCCTTTTTAACACATTTTTATTCGTCGTCCTCTTCCCTCTTTTTCGCCAGAGAATTCTGCACCCGGGAATAAAGCTCCTGAGCGGCATTATAGCCCATCTTCTTCTGACGGTGGTTTACTGCTGCGGATTCACATATCACCGCCAGATTCCGCCCGGGACGGATGGGAATATTGTGGCATACGATCTTGTTGCCCAGATATTCAATATAGTTTTCCTCCAGCCCCAGTCTGTCATATTCCTTATCCTTGTCCCAGTCCTCCAGGCGGATGACCAGATCGATATTTGAGGTATCCTTGACCGAGCTGGCTCCGAACAGGGCTTTAATATCCACAATACCAATGCCCCTCAGCTCGATCAGATGCTTCGTCACATCCGGCGCGGAACCGATCAGCGTATCGTCGCTCACCTTGCGCAGCTCCACCACATCATCCGTCACCAGGCGGTGACCTCTCTTTACCAGCTCCAAAGCCGCCTCGGACTTACCGATTCCGCTCTCTCCGGTGATCAGGACTCCTTCGCCGTAGACATCCACCAGCACCCCATGCACGGAAATACAGGGAGCAAGCTTCACATTCAGCCATCTGATCGATTCAGCCATAAAAGAAGAGGTTGTCTTCTTTGTAGACAGAATCGGGATTTTGTGAGCAATGGCCTGCTCCAGAAAAATAGGATCCGGCTGCAGTTCACGGCAGAATACGAATGCCGGCATGTCATAGCTCATCAGCTCATCGCAGACCTCCCGTTTCCGGTTTTCTTCCAGCTCACTGAAATAGCTGTGTTCTACAAATCCTATGATCTGAAGGCGGGATGCATCAAAGTGCTTCAGATATCCTGTCATCTGCAGGGCGGGACGGTGAATATCCGGCTGCCTGAGCTTAATTCCCTTGACATCAATCTCAGGCGTCAGATTAATCAGTTTCATTTTTTCAATCAGACGGGTCAGTGTAACATACTCCATGGCGGCCTCCTTTTGTTAATGTTTCCAATCGTCCATCCCTGTAAGTTTACCACATTTTGACTCTTGTGTGAAGTACCGAACCTGTCTGCCGCGAAAGAAGATACTATTCGCGGTTCTTCTGGTTACAACTGTCAACTGGATGTTATTCCTGTAGGGACTGTAAAAAACGTCAGTACTTTGGCACCGTACTTTGGTGCCTTATGTACTGTTACGTTTTTTCTCAAGCGAAAGCGTGTCCTCACGGGAATAACGTCCAACTGGCAGCGTCACTTGAAGGAATCATGAATCGCCGCAAAAAAATTGTGTATCTCCTCCGCTGCCCTCCTGTTCAGCTCCGGAATCTCCGATAATTCCTCCACAGATGCATTTTTAATGTCCTCAATGGACTTAAAGTGACGCATCAAAGCCTTTCTCCTGGCCGGTCCCACTCCGGGAATATCGTCCAGCACCGACTTCACCTGGGCCTTGCTGCGCAGGGAACGATGGTATTCGATGGCAAAACGGTGGGCTTCGTCCTGCACTCTGGTAATCAGCTTAAATCCCTCGGAATGAGTGTCAATGGGTAGTTCCACATTGTTAAAATACAGTCCCCTTGTCCGGTGGTTGTCATCCTTCACCATGCCGCAGACCGGAATGTTGATACGGAGCTCATTCAGCACAGAAAGCGCTATGTTGACCTGGCCTCTGCCGCCGTCCATCATGAGAAGGTCAGGAAATTTTGTAAAGCTTCCGTATTCATTGCCCAGTTCCTTCTCCTCCAGTTCCTCTCTCTCCTCCATGCCGTGCGTAAATCTTCTTGTCAGCACCTCCCGCATACAGGCGTAATCGTCGGGGCCGGACACCGTTCTGATGCGAAATTTGCGGTAATCGCTGGGCTTCGGTTTCCCCTTTTCAAACACAACCATGGAGCCCACATTTTCAAACCCGTTGATGTTTGAAATATCAAAGGCCTCCATGCGCTCGATATGCTCCAGCCCCAGGATATTCGCAATCTCTTTCACGGCGCCTATGGTGCGCCCCTCCTCCCGCTTCAGCCTCTCTCTGTCCTGCTCCAGAATATGCCTTGCATTCTGGGCCGCCAGTTCCACCAGCCTTTCCTTCGAGCCGATTTTAGGCACCCGGATGTGAACCTTCCCACCCCTGCGCTCAGAGAGCCACTTCTCTATCAGTTCACTGTCTTCAATCTCATATTGCAGCATCAGCTCCCGGGGAATAAAAGGCGTCCCCGCGTAAAACTGCTTCACAAAATTTTCCAGTATCTCTGCTCTGCCGCCGCATGACACATGTGTCATATAGTAATGTTCCCTGCCGATAAGCTTACCATCCCTGACAAAAAATACCTGCACCACTGCCTCGGACTCCTCCTGATGCAGAGCGATGATATCCTTATCTTCACCCACATTGTCGGTCATCTTCTGCTTCTGGGAAACCTGCTTCACACTGTTGTACAAATCACGGAAGCCCGCCGCCGCCTCAAAATCAAGCTTCTCCGCAGCTGCCTTCATCTTCCCCTCCAGCTCTTTTAAGATCACATTATAATTTCCGTTCAGGAATTCCAGCGCCTGACCCACCTGCTCCCGGTACTGCTCCTTATCCACGTATCCCTGACAGGGCCCAAGGCACTGTTTGATGTGATAGTTCAGGCAGGGGCGTTCCAGGCCGATGTCCCTGGGCAGACTGCGGCTGCAGGTCCGCAGACAGTACAGCTTACTCAGCAGATCTATAGTATCCCGCACTGCCGCCGCACTGGTATAAGGTCCGAAATATCTGGATTTATCCTTCTTCATGGTACGGGAAAAAAGAATGCGCGGAAAATCCTCCCCCACTGTCACCTTAATGTAGGGATACGTTTTGTCATCCTTCAACAGAGTATTGTACTTGGGGGAATTTTCCTTGATCAGATTATTTTCCAGAACCAGAGCTTCCAGTTCGGAATCCGTGACAATATACTCAAACCGGGCGATCAGCGTCACCATTTTGTCAATGGCGGGACCTCTGCCGATGTTTTCCCGAAAATAAGAGCGCACACGATTATGCAGGTTGACAGCCTTGCCGACATATAATATGACATCTTTGTCATCTCTCATAATATAGACTCCCGGCGCCTTCGGAAGCTTTTTGAGTTCTTCGTCAAAGTCGAACATAGACCGTACCCCTCCCGCTGAAAACTATATCTATAGAATTGACGGCTCCCTCCCGAAGGAAAGAACCGTCGAACCATTTTCTGATTTAACTAAATCCTGCCGTTGGAAAAACGTCCTGTGGGGCCGGAGTCCGTTGTCCCTCCGTTTCCTTCGGACCCGGCAGGACTCTCACCTGCTTCGGAATCCGCCGCTCCCGCCGGGCTTGACCCTGACTCGGCAGCTCCGGACTGCACGGGCTGTTCCGTTCCTGCTCCGGCTGTCTCGGACTGCACGGGCTCGGATCCGTTTGCTTTCTCTCCGCCCTGCTCAGCCTTCACCTGTATGGAATCCACTGCAGGCGTCCTCACAGGTTCCGGGACTGCAACCGGGCCCGGCATCTCAATTGCAGCAGGCTGCTTTTCTTCCTTTTTCTCATCCTCTTTCTTAGCCTCAGGCTCAGGAATTCCTTTTTCTTTGCGGTAAATTTCCATGAACTCCTTGCCGGTAATGGTCTCCTTCTCAATCAGGAACTCCGCCAGCTTATCCATCACATCGCGGTTCTCCCTGAGCAGGGCCAGTGCTTTTTCATAGCTTTCTGCCAGAATCTCAACCACTTCCGCGTCTATCTTCGCCGCCGTGGTATCGCTGCAGTTCAGTTCTGTCCTTCCCTCCAGGTACTGGCTCTCCACCGTTGCCAGCCCCACAAGACCGAACTTCTTGCTCATACCGTAACGAGTCACCATGTTGCGGGCAATATCCGTGGCCTTCTCAATATCATTTGCCGCTCCTGTGGTTACGGTGTCAAACACAATCTCTTCGGCGGCGCGTCCTCCTACCAGGCCCACCAGCATATCCCTCAGTTCAGCCTCGGTATTTAAGTACTTCTCTTCCTCCGGCACATGCATGACATACCCCAGGGCTCCCATGGTACGGGGGACAATGGTAATCTTCTGCACCGGCTCGGAGTTTTTCTGCAGTGCGCTGATCAGCGCATGTCCCACCTCATGATAGGAGACAATTCTGCGCTCTTCCTTACTCATGATGCGGTCTTTCTTCTCCTTGCCCACCAGCACCACTTCAACCGCGTTAAACAAATCCTTCTGGCAGACGTACTCCCTGCCCTCCTTCACGGCATTGATAGCAGCCTCGTTGATCATATTGGCAAGATCGGAACCCACGGCGCCGCTGGTTGCCAGTGCAATGGCATCCAGATCCACCGTCTCATCCATCTTGACATCTTTTGCGTGAACCTTCAGGATTTCCACACGTCCTTTTAAATCCGGCTTGTCCACAATAATTCTTCTGTCGAAACGTCCGGGACGCAGCAGCGCCTTATCCAGAATCTCGGGCCGGTTAGTTGCACCCAGTACGAGGATACCCTTGGAGGTGTCAAATCCATCCATCTCCGACAGCAGCTGGTTCAGTGTCTGCTCCCGCTCCTCGTTGCCTCCGCCGTACTTGGAATCACGGCTTCTGCCGATAGCATCTATCTCATCAATAAAAATGATGCAGGGTGCATTTTTGTTTGCTTCCTTAAACAGATCGCGCACACGGCTTGCGCCCACACCAACATAGAGCTCAATAAAGTCTGAACCTGTCAGGGAGAAAAAGGGCACATGAGCCTCTCCGGCCACAGCCTTCGCCAGCAGGGTCTTACCGGTTCCGGGCGGGCCCACCAGCAGCGCTCCCTTAGGCAGCTTTGCGCCGATTTTGGAATATTTTCCGGGATTATGAAGAAAGTCCACAACTTCCACCAGGGATTCCTTCGCCTCGTCCTCACCGGCCACGTCCTTGAACGTGACTCCCGTCTCCTTCTGCACATAGACCTTCGCGTTATTTTTACCTACTCCCATGGGGCCGCCTGCCCCGCCCATCTTGCGGAACATCAGACTGAGCAGCAGCCACATCAGCAGGATAGGCAGCACAATGGATATTAAGATATCCAGAATCGTGGAACTCTTGTGAGGGACAAAGTGCCCGTCGATGCCGTGCTCCTCCAGCCGCGCCGTCAGCATGCTCACATCCTCCATGAGCATAGTGTAATATTTCTTCTGAAATCCCTGCTGGGAAAAGGAGAAACCCGGCAGCAGACTCGGATACTGGATTCCTGAGCCCTCCTGAGCCGCATCCCTCTTCAGGGTAAAATACACTTCTCCCGTGGAGCGCACTTCCACGCTCTCAATGGCATCCTCCTCAACATACTGAAGAAACTTAGTATAGGATATCTCTTCGCCCTCAGCGCTGTTTCCGAAGAAAAAGTTCGTTATAAAAACGGTAATCAGAATTACACTCAGCCCTGCCAGGATCAAAGTCACGATACCCGGCCACTTCGGAGGCTCGTTCCTGTTGTTTCCGCCGTTATTTCCATTTCCGTTATTTCCGCCGCCGGGCGAACCCCCGTGGTTTCCATTGTCATATTGATTCATTTGATTGTCCATAGTAACTCCATTTCTGTTTTCTTCAAATATCGGTATTTCCCCTCATTTGTTGCACAGAACTTATTTTATTATAGAG
>JAIDME010000193.1 GCA_029050705.1 Acetatifactor sp. | reverse complement strand
AAATAAATTTGGTGAGGCCTACCAACTGTTTCACCACTCTGTCACCGGTACTGACATGAAGCTGGTAAGTATTGGAAAGCTCCACCTGTGTCTTTATTTCTTCCAGATCGGAGGCAGCAACGGCGCCCTTGATTGCCGCCACAGTCCCAACATTCATAAACACGGGGGTCTGAATGCAGCCGTGCACCGTGATAAGCTCAGCCCTCTTCGCCCTGCCCTCCTGTTTCAAAACGCGATACATAATTTATAGGTACTCCTCCCAAAATTCCTCTAAAGTGATGCCCTTCTCTGTGATCAGAGTTGCAGCCTCCACTCCCACATAACGGAAATGCCAGGGCTCATACTCGATGCATGTAATATCCTCCTTGCCCTTCGGATAACGCAGGATAAAGCCATAGCGGTAACTGTTGGCCGCCAGCCACTTGCCCGCCTCCGTGTCCGCAAAGCCCTCCTTCAACTGGGTAAAGGTGTCCGTCACAATATCCAGCGCAAGCCCCAGCTGATGCTCACTGGCATTGGGCACCGTTACAGCCTGGCTGGCAAGCTGGTATGCCTCCATATAGGACAGCCCTTCGTTCATGTAATAAGTGACCTTTCGGTTGAACAGGTTTTCCTGATATTTCAGGTCACGGTAAGGCGAGATAATCTGAAGCGTCACGCCATCATCCTTGGCCGCCTGGATCATGGCAAGCAAATCGTCGATAATCCTCTCGTCACAGTGCATGATACCTTTCATGGTTTTGATATTTCCAAGGGGCACTTCCTCCTCGTAGCCTTCCGGGATGGAGTTCTGCTTATTGATCAGGATCAGACGCCAGTCATCCGCTGAAAACTCATAATTCTCATAATCTCCCGCCGCAGCCGATTCATAGTTATCCGCAGGAAGTCTGTCCTGATTGTACTCCAGGATATCCGAGGCATTGTACCGCTCCCCTATATCCATGCCATGTACCATCTCTGAAAAAGCTTCCCCCTCCAGCAGCACATCATCATCATCGAGAAGTTCAAAATCCTCCAGGTTGATTTCTACCTCTTCCGCCAGGACAATGTCCTGAGCATCGTCGGAAATAGGATTCCATGCATCCTCAGTCTCAGCCTCCGAGATAAACATGGGGAAAGAAAAACTGCTGTATACTACAAAGAGACAAAAAGTCGTGGCAAGCACAATAAAACGCTTCCCGTTTCCTCTGAAATATTTGATTGCATGAAAAAAGAACATTCCTAAAGCCAGCACAGGAATGATACAAAAGCGAAGAAATCTGTTCCTTTTTCCGATTTTCAACAGTTTCTTGCGAAACCGCTCCTCAAGTGTCACTTCCATCTATCATTTTCCCTTTATATGTACACTTATATACGGCATACAAAGCCATTCGACCGTCATCCAACGTACTGTAAGGTCATTATTAATTTTATTTTATCATACTTGCGAAAAAAATGCACCTGTTTTTTTATTTATTTTTTGTTAAATTATGCCGATTCAATCTTCACGTGATCTGTTATGATAAAATTCCACTATGGAGTCCATTTTTGCAGACATATTCATCAACATAGCATCCAGAACAGTGAGAGCCGTCATGCATTCCATGACTACTACGGCTCTGGGAACAATGACCGGGTCATGCCGGCCTTTGATGTTGACTTCAACCTCTTCCCCGTTCCTGTTTACAGTCTGCTGAGTCAGAAAAATAGAAGGCGTCGGCTTCACGTGGGCACGTACCCGTATGGTATCGCCATCACTTATGCCTCCCAGAATCTGTATCTTATACACAAATGAACCAGCCGACGATAATACGCCTGTAGATGAAGGG
>JAIDME010000192.1 GCA_029050705.1 Acetatifactor sp. | reverse complement strand
GCGATATAACCGTTCCCATCGCCGTATCCACATTCTGTACCTGCCGTATCTGTCCGGCCTGCTCCGCTCCACAGCCACAGCAGACCAGCAAAACCCCGGTCAGCAGCACCGCAAAAATTTTCTTCATTTTCTTCATCCTTTTTGTTATACTTTATTCATGTAAGAACATATCGCCCGCGTTGCCCTGTCAAAAGTACCCTGTTAGCGGTCCTGTAAGCGCATCGGAGCGATATGGAGAGGAGACCCTGATACCATGAGCGCAAAAGACCGGGCAAATCCGGCTGCCTTCCTGATCGGAGCAGTCCTGATACTGTTATCCGCCGCCAGTCTGATTTTTATTCTGCTCCCCAAAAGTCAGGAAAACGGATTTACCGCAGACATTTATCAGAACGGGAACCTGATTGCAAGCATCTCCCTGGATGAGGTCCGTGAGCCTTATCGCTTCACTGTCACGGGAGATGGAAACTGCTCCAATGAAATAGAAATCCGCCCCGGCAGCATCGGCATCATTTCCGCAAACTGTCCTGACAAACTCTGCGTCCATCAGGGCTTCATCAGCGATTCCAGACTGCCCATCACCTGTCTGCCCAACCGGGTAGTCATCCTTCTTCGCCCGAACAAAGAGAATGTTTTTGAGATAACGCCTGATATTATAACCTATTGAGGTGATTCCATGAAGCTGAAACGACTGACTACTTTAGCTCTGTATGTTACTCTTTCCCTTGCTGTTTACGCTGTTGAAAGCGCCATTCCGCCCCTGGTTCCCATTCCGGGTATCAAGCTTGGCCTTTCCAACATTATCACTCTGATTCTGCTGCACCACTTTTCCCTGCGGGAAACGGCGTTGGTGCTGACAGCCCGCATCCTGCTTTCCACGCTGCTCTTCGGTCAGTTCATGAGTTTCTTGTACAGTCTTTCCGGCGGTGCTTTAAGCTTGCTTGCCATGTTCTTTATCTGCAGGCTGCTGCACAACAAAATGGTCTTTCTCACGGGAGCTGTAGGCGGACTGACCCACAATCTGGGGCAGCTGCTGACAGCTTTTGCCCTGACTGCAACCCCGGGGGTGCTGTCCTATCTTCCCTTTCTGGTCTTAAGCGGCATCCTCACCGGCCTGTTCACCGGGTTTACTGCCTATTTTACGGACAAATATCTCCTGCCTCACATGGGGCGGGATGACTTTTCCAGTTCTTCCAGCTCCTGAAGCACTGTTGTGCCCAGCACCGGATGCCTGTAATTTGGTGCCACCATGCTGAGAGGCTTTAAGACAAATTCCCTGTTTTGAATATCGGGATGAGGTATCACCAGATCATCGCTCTCATACACCAGCTTATCAAAGAACAGAATATCCAGATCCAGCGTCCTGGGCCCCCAGCGCAGCGTCCGCTCTCTCCCTGCACTGCTCTCTATCTCGTGGAGAACCTCCAAAAGCTCTTCCGGTCCCATTAATGTCTCTATCTCAATAACACCGTTCAGGAAATTATCCTGCTCCACTCCCCCATAGGGTTCCGTCTCGATAATATCCGATACTCTGACCAGCTTCATCCGTGGATGCTCTTTCAACGCCTGAATCCCATCTTCTATATACTTTTTCCGGTCTCCCATATTGGAACCCACAGACAAATATGCCTTATGCCAGCTTCTGTGTATCTTCACGGAGACACACTTAAAAGGAAGGGGAATAGGCGCTTCCGGTTTGTATATCTCCAGGTCAAGCCCACATATTAAATCATATTTTAACAATATATCCTCTGCCAGTTTTTCCGCTACTGCTTCCAAAGTGTGACACATGTTATCTTTCATCCACTTCTCTATAAAGAGGCTTACATCACCATAATCGGTAGAACACTCTATTTTATCCTCTGTTCCTGCCCTGCGGGTATCCGTATAAAGCACTGCGCTGACCAGAAATATCTGGCCCATTTTTCTCTCCCCCGGATACACACCATGATATGCATAAACCTCCAGCTTATCAATTCTGATTTCATCCTTCGCCCACTCGCTGTACATCAGTATCTTCCTCCCTTCAATATAGCCTCCGTCATCCTGATGGCACGTACATTCTCCTTTATATCATGCACCCGCACAAACATGCAGCCTTTCATAACAGCAATAACAGTAGTTACCAATGTTCCTTCCACTCTCTGATCTGCGGGTAAATCCAGTGTCAGACCGATTACCGACTTGCGGCTGCAGCCCAGCAGCATCGGACGGCCAAACACCTTCAGCTCCTCCAGACAATTTATCACTTCCAGATTCTGCTCATAGGACTTTGCAAAGCCCACGCCCGGGTCGAGAATTATCTTGTCATCCGCAATGCCGGCCTTTTCTGCCAGGTAGATGGTCTCGGCGAGATCCGCCGCTACATCCTGCATAAAATCATGATAATCCGGATTTTGCCGGTTATGCATCAGGCAGCATGGCAAACCTGCTTCTGCAATAACATTCGCTATTTTTTTATCATACTTCAGGCCCCATATATCGTTGATCAAATCGGCTCCTGCGCAGATGCCCGCCAAAGCAACATTTGCCTTACAGGTATCCAGCGACACCGGCACATTAAAGCGCGCTTTCACAGCCTCAATCACAGGAGCTGTCCTGGCAATCTCCTCTTCATCCGGCACAGCGGTATAGCCCGGCCTCGTAGACTCGCCGCCGATATCGATAATATCAGCGCCCTGCTCCAGCATTTCCTCCACATGCCTCAGGGCTCTGTCCCTGTCATTCCACTTTCCTCCGTCGGAAAAGGAATCCGGCGTCACATTCAAAATGCCCATCACATAAGTATGCCCCTGGGGCTGAAATTCCCTGTTTCCTATTTTCATCCCGGCCTCCTGATTCAGTTCAGTTCCGGCAAACCTGCCGGCTCAATAGACAATTTCCCTGTTTTTTCTGCCTTCCTTCCAGTTGCAGTCTCCCTCCGCTTTACATGCAAAACAGGGACGGCTGGCCTTGTCAGCCCGATACAGCACTCCTCTTAAGCTTCGCTCCGAAATTACTTCGCTGTTCCTGTGCTGCAGGATCGCATCTGTAATAACACCTGTTTCTTTTTCATCAAATCCGCAGTCCCGAAGAATTTCCGGCGCAATGAGAGCGCTTGCCTGCTCATGTGGAATGCCCTCTTCATACTGCCTGTGTTTTCCGATGTCGTGCAGCAGAGCCGCTCCGTAGATCAAATCTTCAGGAATTCCCAACCCCTCCTCAAGATTGATGATTCTGGCGATCCGCGCCACATCCAGAAAATGCGCCATGTCATGACGGCAGAAGCGTCTGTCTGCTTCTGCCGTCATATTCTTTTCCAGATTTTCAATAAATAAATGATGATTTAATATTTTATTTGTCCTGTCCATGAGCTTCGCTTTCCTTTTCCAGCCGCAGCATCTGAAAGAAACGGTTCTGCAGCTCCGTATTATTCTCGAATACACCTCTGACTGCAATGCTCACCGTTTTGCTTCCGGGCTTCTTCACACCGCGCATAGTCATACACATGTGCTCCGCCTCCAGCACCACCATGGCCCCCTTAGGCCCAAGGTGCTCCATGAGCGCGTCGGCAATCTGTCCAGTCATCCGCTCCTGTATCTGAAGCCTTTTGGCGTATACCTCAACCGTTCTGGCCAGTTTGCTTAAGCCCACAACCTTCCCGTCCGGAATATAAGCCACATGAGCTCTGCCGAAAAAGGGCATCATGTGATGCTCACACATGGAGTAAAAGACAATATCCTTCTCCAGAACCATCTCCCCGCCATCAACGGTAAACACCCTTGACAGAGGAACCGCTGCGTCCTCTTCCATTCCGGAAAAAATTTCCGTGTACATTCTCGCAATCCTGTCGGGAGTCTCCGCAAGGCCCTCCCTTCCAGTGTCTTCTCCTATTCCCTCCAGCAGGAGCCTGACAGCCTCCCGTATCTTATCCTGATCTACCATCTGACTAACCTCGATTCTGACAATGACTCACCATTTCATAGACCGTTTCCATCCGTTCCCTGGCTGCCCATAATTTTACAGACGCTCTGCGATTTTTATCAGGCGCCCCACAAATGACAAGGTGCCGAAGGCAATAATGACATCTTCTTTCCCCGCAAGCAGCCGCGACATCTCCACCGCCTCCTCCGGACTGTCCACCGCCGTCACGGCCGGATGAACCTTTGCAACCTCCCTGGCAAGTTCGTAAGCCGGAAGGGCTCTGGGATTGTCCGGCGGGGTGACGGTGATGATCTGTTCCGCCAGACCGTGGGTCAACCCTATCATCTTTTCGTATTCTTTATCTTTCAACACTCCCATTATATAGATAATTCTCTTATTTGTAAAATAAAATTGCACCGATTCCGCAAGTCTTTTTGCCGCATCCTCGTTGTGCGCCCCATCTACAATGAAGCAGGGCTTTTTACCAACGAGGGTAAACCGCCCCGCCCAGATGGTCTGCTTAAGCCCCTGCCGCAGTTTTTCCTCCGACACCGGAAAGCCGCGCTCACTCAAAATTTTCCGCGCCTCCACCGCCAGCGCCCCGTTTTCAAT
>JAIDME010000191.1 GCA_029050705.1 Acetatifactor sp. | reverse complement strand
TGCTTGAACTATGCGAATTATTAAAGATAAATGTGAACGAGCTTCTGACAGGGGAACATATCATTATGGACAATTATAAAGAAGTTGCAGAAAAAAATCTTGTTGAAATGAAAAAACAAGAAGAGAAAGCATATGAAAAAGTTAAAAAAGTGATTTTGACTGTGATTGTTCTTGCTGCTGCGCTTTTGTTCACATATTATGCAGGCAGAGGAATTGGTGAAGATTTAGGAAGATTTATTTATAATATTTCACATTAGGCTTAGTTTGATGCCCTTCTTTGAGTTATTGATTGATTTTCTTTGCATTGTGCTGCTTGTCGGAACACAATCCCGAACAGAGAGGATTTTTCAGGAGTGGCTGAAAAAAATTGAGGATATCAGCTTATTGTGATATAATTAATTTATGAAAAGCAGAAAAAAATATTTAAAACATCGCAAAAAACAATTTAAGTGGGGGCAAATAGGGTGGCACTCCGAATCTGTGTGTTCCAAGTGCGGGCAAAAAACAATTTATCATATTTACAGATATGATGCATGGTGTTGTGCATCGTGCAATGAGTGGCTGGATCGGGCATGTTCCGATCCGGATTGTCCATTTTGCAGCAGAAGACCGGAGACACCGTATGAGGCATATTATTTGTCGGATATAGAAGCCTGCGGTGCGGGCAGAAAAAAACTTTGGAGATGTGAAAACTATCAGCACAAAACAGATGGGATGAGAAAGCATAAAAAGAAGTTACTTGAATCAACAAGGTAATAAGCATCAATGCGTATAATCTGCCGATTACCGTATCTCCTGCAACATTCTGAATTTTTTATGATCCATTTCAGCCCCCTCAAACAGTATTATATATTTCAGTATATGTCAATTACCCGTTATTTGTAATGGTTTCGTTTTCGTTGAAAGCTGGGACTTTTGATGTTAGAATATACTCAGGGAGGTATAGAGATGAAACTGGCAACGGCATTATCCGAAAGAGCAGATTTGCAGAAAAAGCTGTCCGAGCTTGGAATCCGCTTAAACCAAAACGCAAAGGTGCAGGAGGGAGAGGAACCCTCGGAGGCACCGGAAGAGCTTATGGCGGAGCTGGACAGGATTGTGGGCAGGCTGGAAGAGTTGATTGCAAAGATCAATCTGACCAACAGCAGCACTGTTCACGACGGCAGGACCATCACGGAGCTTCTGGCCCACAGGGACTGTCTCAAAAGCAAAATTCAGATTATGCGGAATTTCCTTGACAATGCAAGCAGCAGGGTAAACCGAATGACTCACTCTGAAATCAAGATCATGAGCACTGTACCGGTATCCGAAATGCAGAAAAAGGTGGATGCGCTGTCAAAGGAATTGCGTGAATGTGACGAGCTGATTCAGGAATTGAACTGGACGACAGAATTAATGTAAGGCACATTTTAATTTCATAGTTGGTAATCCGACAGAGTGGATGCATCCTCTCCGGCAGAGAATGTGCCGACTCAGGTAGAGGCGCGGACCGCCTCCAAGGGGTTCAACTCCCCATTTGATAACGCATGTCCTGTATTGAAACATGCGCATTGTTACATTTTTTTCTAACTACCATTGTGTCAACTGTCGGATGAGGGTGGGTTTGGGGAAAAAACTGATGGACGAAATCCCAAAAAAAGTGTATGATAAAAGTGCATAATAAAATTGCATAATAATGTTGCAAGGGAAGTGATCTTATTAAGCATTTTAGACAGTTGGGAAAGAGTACAGGAAGGCAGGTCGCAGCGGCCTGTATCATATTGGGATTGGGAATATTAAGTCTTCTTTTGACTTTTGGAAAGGGTGAAGTTCACGCGGCGGAGAGACGGTCAGTGAAAGTTGCCTTTTTCCCCATGGACGGCTACCATATCAAAAATCAGGACGGAAGCCTGGATGGCATGGACGTGTCATACCTGAGAGCGCTTTGCGACTATGCGGACTGGGATATAGAGTATGTAGAGTGTGCCAGCTGGGAGCAGGCGCTGCAGATGCTGGCGGATAAGGAGGTTGATCTGGTGGGTTCCGCTCAGTATTCCGCAAGCCGGGCGGAGATTTACCAGTATGCGGATCTTGCCAGCGGTTATACCTTCGGAGTGATTGCGACCAATGCGGACGGTACTATTGCATATGAAGATTTTCTTGCCATGCGGCGGGTTACCTTTGGCATGGTAGAAAACTATGTCAGGAGGGAAGAGTTCCTGCAGTATCTTTCGGATAATGGAATCGATTTCCCTGTAGTTAAGGAATATGAGTCAACCGAAAAGCTTCAGCAGGCGCTGAATGCGGGGGAGATTGATGCACTGGTACATACTTTTACGGAGATCAAGGAAGGACAGCGCCTGATCGGGCGCTTTGCACCCCGCCCCTTCTATTATATCAGTTATCAGGGCAATGATGATGTGATGCGGGAACTGAACCAGGCCATTGCGGATCTGAAGATCAATCAGCCGGGGCTGGAAGCGGAGCTGATGAATACATTTTATTACAACAGATTTGACAAGGCGGCACTGCTTACCACGGAGGAAAAGGAATATCTGGAGGAGACGGAACTGCTCGTGGTGGGGTATCTGGACGGGCATTATCCTTTTTCCTATGAGGATGACGGCGAATTTAAGGGCCTTTCCAGGGAAATGCTGGAGAGCAGCATTTCCATGACGGGACAGCGGCTGGAGTATGTGTGTCTGAAGGATGAAGGGAGGGCCAGAAAAGCCCTGCAGGATGGAGATATTGACATCCTGGTGTACAGTGCGGATTCAAAGGAGGTTCTGGACAGGAATTATCTCACAGCGGCGCGGGAGTATGCGGATGTTCCTCTGGTTCTTGTGATGGATAAGAACAGAAATATGGGTGATATTAAGACTCTGGGCACAGTGTCTTATCTCGAAAATGAGGCAAAATCCGCAGTTTTGCTGCAGAATGTAGAAATAAAGATCTATGATACACAACAGGCAGGCCTGAAGGCCGTTAAAAACGGGGAAGCGGATGCTGTCCTGTGTGACGGATATATGGCAGAGGATCTGTTTCGGACGGATTTTCAATATGAGAATCTGCAGATAAAGAATGTGTTTAAGAGTGAGTATCCCATTTCTGTGGTGGTGCGACAGGAAGACAGGCTGCTCTCTGCCATTCTGGCAAAGACGATTACTTCGATTGACTATCGGGCGATCAACGAGTATATGCTGAAGGCGAATGTTTATCCCCTGGCAAATCTCCGCACCTTTATCCGGAACCACAGTTCTGTGATCATCTTGATACTGATGGGTGTTTTGATTCTGGTGCTTTCTGTGGCAGCGCATATTATCAGAGACGAACAGAAGATCCGTAAGCTGATGTATAAAGATACCTTCATGGACATCTGGAATCTGAATTACCTGATATACTGGGGAGAGCGCAGGCTGCTGCCGGAACATAAGAATAATTATGCAGTGGTGTATCTGAATGTGTCACAGTTCCGCCATTATAATATTATTTACGGGTGGGATGCCGGCGAGAAGCTGCTGGAAGGCATAGCGGACCTTCTGACAAACAGTGTGGACCGGAACCTTGAGATTTGTGCAAGGAATCAGGGTGACCGCTTTGCGCTGCTGCTGACCTGCGGACAGCAGGAAGCGCTGCTGGAGCGGCTGAGTTCTCTCAAAAATACTGTGGAAGGGTATATTTATAAGAAGACGGAAAACTATATGCCGGTGCGGATGGGGCTGTATTTTTTGGGACAGCATGGAAAGAATCTGCAGGTTGCATTGAACTATGCCAGCCAGGCTCTGGATTTCACGGGTGACAGAGATGACAATGCCATTAAGGTCTATGACGATAAGCTGGAACAGATGATCAAGGAGCGCCATGAGCGTGAGAAGCTGCTGCAGTCAGTGGACGTGTGGAAGGATTTTGCAGTTTATTATCAGCCGAAGGTTGACATTCGGAACGGAGAAATCGTCGGTGCGGAAGCGCTGGTAAGGTTTTTGAACCCTGCGGAGGGCGGGGCGGTCAAAGCACCGGGATTTTTTGTTCCCTACTATGAGCAGACGGGAAGAATCACAGAGATTGATTTCTTTGTCTATGAATCTGTGTGCAGGATGCTGCGGAAACGCCTGGATGCAGGGGAGAATGTTGTCACTGTCTCCTGCAATTTTTCCAGAATGCATTTTATCAAACCGGGTTTTGCAGAAAAGTTTGAAGGGGTTCTCAATAAATATCAGATAGACAGGAATCTGATCGAGGTGGAGATTACAGAAACTCTTGTGATTGAGAAACTCCAGCAGAATACGGTAAAGGAGACTCTGGATATGCTGCACCAAAAGGGGATTCATCTCTCTATTGATGACTTTGGAGCAGGCCATTCCTCATTGGGGATATTTGAGCAGATCCCGGCAGCCGTGATTAAACTGGATCGTTCTTTCCTGCTCAACCAGCAGGACCATACAAGGCAGGTTGCGATCATGCGCGGTATCGTGAACATGGCGCAAAACCTGGAGGCCCAGATTGTCTGCGAGGGCGTGGAGACGGAGGCAGACATCCGGCTGATGCAGGAAATCGGAGCAAATGTTGCCCAGGGGTATTTTTATTCCAAACCGATTCCCGAAGCGGAATTTGAGGAGAAGCTGTCGGGCGGAGGATTTGGCGTGAAAGCGTAATCAACTGTATATCTGCCGCCCTTGTGCCAGGTGATGGCCAGAGGCTCCAGGGAATATTCCGTAATTTTATATCCGTCAGCAGTGGGCGACACGGTGAAACTTGCCATGCCGCCCTTTGTGCATACCTGCTCGGGCTGGGTGCTGATGAAATTGCCGATGGAATAGTACACCAGCATCTCGCGTCCGTCTTCTGCCGTCAGGACTTCACAGGGTTGTAGAGCTGTCTCTGAGAGACAGCTCCGAGCCCTCGAGAAATCTCTGGCGGGGGGGTGGGGGGGTGGGGGTGGGG
>JAIDME010000190.1 GCA_029050705.1 Acetatifactor sp. | reverse complement strand
GGCACGGACCCACTCCAGCAAAAGCATATGCCATTCATATAAATGCACCAGAATGTCCCTGAGATTTCGGTCCCTCTGCCAATGCGCCTCCTTCTTACCCGGAAAATCAAAAGGTGTTGACAGCTCCCTTTCCGTCAGTGAAGAAATCAGTTCATTCATTTTTTCATAATTCTCTGCCGCCGCACTCAGCAGCTCCGATTTTGTGACAGGTCTTCCCATGTTCCTGCTCCTCCTTTTCTATTCAGATTCTGAGTAATATTTCTGATGTCAGTTTACCATATAAATGTTGACATCTCCTGTCAGGATTTAAATTATTAATTTGATTAATACTGATCCAGCTCCAGTATCCCGTCATATTGCTGTAGGATATCCGGTTCCAGGCGGTGGGTCACCGCGATGACCATACAGCCCTCCAGAGCCAGGATATGCGATTCAAGGTTCTTTGCGGTTTCTTTGTCCAGGTTGGCGGTAAACTCATCCAGCAGCAGCACTTTGCTTTTCCGAAGCAGCGCTCTCGCGAGACTGAGACGCTGCTTTTCGCCTCCCGAGAAATTTTTGCCGTTTTCACCCATCATTGTAGAAAGACCTTCCGGAAGGGAATCTACAAGCTCTTTCAATCCGGCCTGTTCCACTGCGGCTTCTATTTCCTGCCGGGTGTATTTTTCATCATATAAAGTAATGTTATTCTGAACCGTGTCCTGAAACAAAAAGGTATCCTGAGACACATACGCCACAATACTTCCCAGGCATTCCCGCTTCAGCTCTTTTAACTCGATTCCATCATAGGAGATACTTCCGCCATAATCCGGGTAATATCCCAGCAGCAGGGAGAGAAGCGTGCTCTTTCCGCAGCCGCTCTTTCCTACAATGGCATAATGCTTTCCTGCCCGGAAACAAAAGGAGAGCTTACGAAGAACTTCTCTGTTTTCTTCATATCCGAAGGAAACCTCATCCAAAGCGATTTCTTCCCTGAAGCTATCTATTTTTTTGATACCCGCCTCTTCCTTCTGCGCCAGCAAATTTCGGAAGCGTTCCGACAGAGGTTTTGAAGCGCCGAAATTAGCGATGATGGACGGCATTGACACGATGGGAGAGATGATATGTCCGATCAAATGCCCGAATGCGATCACCATTCCCGCGGAAAACATTCCTTTTAGCGAAAAATAAGATGCCATTGCCATCACCAGTACGGTTGAAAGCAATCCCACAAAATTTCCCGCATAAGCGCAGAGCATCCTGCAATTTGTGTTTCGTCTGTTCGCGTCCTCCATACTGCGATTCTTTTTATCATGCTTTTTCAGAATGAAGGGGATAATTCCGTAAGAATAGACCAGCCGGAATCCCCCGAAATCATCCTTGATTTCCGCCGTATAGACTTCTGCACTTTTGGCAAAGCCCTCCATACTTTTTTCAAGGGGAGCTGTGGTCAATCTGGTTACCCACATGGAAAGTAATGCCAGAAATATCATCAATATCAGCAGAACCGGCTGCAGGGCAATACAGATTGCTGCGGCACCGCAAAAGGATATCAGGCTTTCCAGCAGGCAAATATAATTGCTCCAGTATACATTCTCGAACAGATTCACATTGTTGCTGAGTTCGTTCATGTATTCCGCACTGTTCCCCGCATCGAAATCCGCCACCGTCCTGCGCATGAGCGAGGTAAATATATCTTTTTTCAGGTAATATCTTGCATCCGTCAAAAGCCTGGCTTTCATGCAGTTGCAGGAAAGTTCCAACAGATTATAGATTACAACAAAAACAATGCTTCCAAGAAGCGTCCAAAATAATTCTTCCGCAGTCTTTCCCGCACAGTCCACCAATGCGCTCATGACCAGGGAAAATAAGAGGCCCGTCACACCGGAAGCCACAAGCAATACGAGAAACAACAGAAAACGTCCCTTCTTCCTTAGCATATAACGATACATTTGCAATCACTCCTTTTACTTTAGAATGATTACAGCATATCTTATCGGGAAAAGGAACTGCCAGCAATCCAAAGTTGTAATAATTACAAAAAAGCATTGCCCTGAAATTCAGAGCTGCTGCAGGGCCTGCTCCATCCGTTCCTCAACATAGGCATCCCATTTCATCCCGGGCATCATGGAGACCACCTCTTCCCGGGCAGCAATATATTTTTCCGTCATATTCTTTTCCTTGTAAAGTTCGGCCAGCTTCCACAGCAGACTAAATCTGTCATAAGCCGTGCCATAATGCAATACTGTATCCTTGTGTTTCTCAATATATTCGGTTTTTCTTATACGGAATGCTGCTGCAAGGCATTGGTCCCATATGGCGGCATTGCTCTGAGAAGGAGGCATCATCAGTCCCCTGACTGTCTCTTCTGTTTCCTGCATTTTCAATAACGTTTCATCCTGTCCCAGAATGAGCAACACCTCAAAATAGAGCCTGAGAGTGTCGAGCCCCGGGGCTTCGCGGAAATTCTTTTCACACTCCAGCCGAATCTGGCGATTATACCCCAGCATGCTGTTCAGCTGGACTCTCTGCAGGCGAAAGGGCATTTCTCCGGTTCTGTTCGCCAGATCCTCCGCCAGATTCAGTGCTCTCTCTGCGGATTCCCAACCCTGCTGCAGCAGCAAATGCATTTCATTGCTTTCCAGTTCAATCTTTTCCTGCTCCAGCTTATCTTTGTCTCCAATACCGTTTTTCAGCAGGCTGTCTATCGTCTGAAGCCGCTGCTTCAGGCATTCCATCGCTTCCCGGAAAGAAGAATCGTCCCTTAAAACAGAATACCTCATTACCAAATCCTTCGCCCGATCCAGGGGCGATCTTCCAAACAGCTCATCCATACTCACTCCAAAGAAATCCGCAATCTTCGGCAGCATAGCCACATCCGGCGTACCGTTTCCAACCTCCCATTTTGATATTGTCTGGGGCACCAGAAACAGATATTCCGCCAGCTGTGTCTGCGTAATATTTTTCGCTTTTCTCAGGGCTGCTATTTTTTCTCCGATCGTCCGGTTCATAATCTGTTTCTTCCTCCGTTTTCATTGTTTGGGTTTTATCATGATTATTTCAGGACAAATAATGTTAAAAACCGCGCTTGTACAGCACAATCCTGCCTTAAAATATGATATGAGAAATGGCGGATTCTCACTGATCATACAGTGGTTTCCGCCATTTTCCCATACTTCCTATTAAGTGGAGATAGGGGGACTCGAACCCCTGACCTACGCGTTGCGAACGCGTCGCTCTCCCAGCTGAGCTATATCCCCGCATCCTGACTGCCTCGCAATCAAAATCTTGGTATATTATAACTCTTTTTATTCCACAGGGCAATGTTTTTTGATAATTTTTATGTATACCCTGAATGAAAAGCTAAATTCTCATAAACTCATCACGAGTGATGGAGAAAACCAATCAGCATCATCTTCACTAAAATTGCGTATCAGCAGCCTTTTTGTCTCCATCTTTATTTCCCTTACCATGTATCTCAATTAATGTTCTTTCACATATTCATTTATATTAATCATATTTAGATATTATATACTCCGGGCGCTGGGCCGATTCGTCTCTCTCCCATTGCATTTCTTCATACTTATAACAATATACTCCGATATCGCCGGACTGCGTCCAGATATTATAAGTGTCATTCTCCCAACAGATACCCCAAAAATCTCTGGCTCTTGCCGGATAAAAAAAGGACACAGGCTCATCTGTTTCTGTTTCGTAAATACAAACCTTTATATAATTAACGCCAATGCTGTCATCGTATTCTACTTCCTGTACTGCATAATATTTTTCATCATAACTATATGTTTTATCTGCAGTAAACGAACCCCAGCGTTCAAATGTGTTTTTTGTTTCAGATGCCCGATACGCGCATCCTGATAACAAAAGCAGACTGCACATGGTTAAAAATATGACTTTTCCCCTATTCCTCATGTCAATCCTCCGATTATGAAATGTTAAGCATCATTATACCATGAGCGCAGAAAATCAAGCGGCCGCAAAGCGGACATTTGATTTTCAAGCCATGGCCACCGGTATAATGCGCCATGTAAGTGGCGGCAAGACAGCGTAAGCTGTCTTGAATTCTGCGTCAGCAGAATCATTATACCATATTTTTGTCCTCTATTGCATTACTTCCCGAATTTCTATATAATTAATGTCAGGATATGCCAAATACAATTTATGCCTGCGTCTATATACAGAGCACGGCGAGAATGGAGGATGCAATGAAATTTGGGTTTTTCGATGATTCAAACCGGGAGTATGTGATCACCACCCCTAAGACTCCCCTTCCCTGGATCAACTACCTGGGATGTAACCAGTTCTTCAGCCTGATTTCCAACACCTGCGGCGGCTATACATTTTACAGGGATGCAAAGCTGCTTCGGCTGACCCGCTATCGCTACAATGATGTCCCTACGGACAACAACGGCAAGTACTTTTACATAAAGGAAGGTGCCGATATATGGAATCCCGGCTGGCAGCCCACAAAGACGGAACTGGACAGTTACGAATGCCGTCACGGCATCGGCTACAGCCGCTTCACTTCCTCCAGGAACAATCTGAAGGCATCTGTGCTTTCTTTCGTTCCCATGAACGATAACTGTGAGATACAGAAGCTGACCCTTACCAACGAATCCTCCGCCGCCAAGACCTTCTCTGTATTCTCTTATGTGGAATGGTGCCTCTGGAATGCAGATGACGATATGAAAAATTTTCAGAGAAACTTCAGCATCGGCGAGGTAGAGGTAGTGGACTCCACTATCTTCCACAAAACAGAGTATCGTGAGCGCCGCAACCATTTTGCGCTCTACTCCGTCAACGCCCCTATCGCCGGTTTTGACACCATCCGCGAGGAATTCCTCGGTGCCTACAGGGGAGCGGATAACCCACAGGTGGTAGAGAACGGCGCATGCACCAATTCCATGGCAAGCGGCTGGGCACCCATCGCCTCCCACCAGCTGAATGTGACCCTTGCCCCCGGCGAAAGCAAGACCTACATCTTTGTGCTGGGCTATATTGAGAATGATGAGGAGGACAAGTGGGAATCCCACGGTATCATCAACAAGACCAAAGCATGGGAAATGCTGAAAAAATATGATTCCGAAGAGGGTGTGGACAAGGCCTTCGCTGAGCTGCAGGCATACTGGCAGCAGCTTCTTGCAAAGTACTGTGTGGAATCCGGCGACGAGAAGGTAAACAGGATGGTAAACATCTGGAACCAGTATCAGTGTATGGTAACCTTCAACATGTCCCGCTCCGCCTCCTACTACGAGTCCGGCATCGGACGCGGCATGGGCTTCCGTGACTCCTGCCAGGATCTGCTGGGTTTCGTACACCTGATTCCCGACCGCGCCAGGGAGCGTATCATCGACATTGCCTCCACCCAGTTCCAGGACGGCAGTGCGTACCATCAATATCAGCCCCTTACCAAGAAGGGCAATTCCGACATCGGCAGCGGTTTCAATGATGACCCGCTTTGGCTGATTGCCGGAACCTCCGCATATGTGCGCGAAACCGGGGATACTTCTATCCTGACGGAAATGGTTCCCTTCGATAATGATATGAGTGTGGCCACACCCCTCATGAATCACCTGAAGCGTTCCTTTGACTACACCGTGAATCACAAGGGCCCTCACGGCCTGCCGCTGATCGGGCGTGCAGACTGGAACGACTGCCTGAACCTGAACTGCTTCTCCGCTCACCCCGGAGAATCCTTCCAGACCTTCGGCCCCAGTGAAGGACCTGTTGCAGAATCCGTATTTATCGCCGGAATGTTTGTAAAATACGGCGAGGAGTACGCACAGCTCTGCGAACTCATGGGAGATAATACCGAGGCCGCAAGAGCACGGCAGGAAGTGGCAGCAATGTATGACACCATTCTGGCACACGGCTGGGACGGCGACTGGTTCCTCCGCGCCTATGATGCATACAGCCACAAGGTTGGCTCCAAAGAATGTAAGGAAGGCCAGATTTACATTGAGCCCCAGGGCTTCTGCGCACTGGCCGGCGTGGGTGTGAAGGAGGGTCTGGCAGAGCGTGCCCTGAACTCCGTAAAGGAACGCCTTGACACCAAATACGGTGTCATGATCCTGCAGCCCGCTTATACAGAGTATCACCTGGAGCTTGGCGAGGTTTCCTCCTATCCCCCCGGATATAAGGAAAATGCAGGTATCTTCTGCCACAACAATCCCTGGGTGTCCATAGCGGAAACCGTGATCGGCAGGGGTGACAGAGCCTTTGATATCTACAAAAAAACCTGTCCCGCTTACATTGAGGACATCAGCGAGATTCACCGCACGGAGCCTTACGTTTACTCCCAGATGGTTGCAGGGCGCGACGCCAAGTACCACGGAGAAGCAAAGAACAGCTGGCTCACAGGCACGGCGGCATGGACCTTCGTAAATATTTCCCAGTACATTCTGGGCGTGTACCCTACCCACAACGGGCTTTCCGTTGACCCCTGCGTGCCGGTCGGCTTCGGTGACTTCAGCATCACCAGACAGTTCCGGGAGGGTGTTTATCACATTCAGGTGAAAAATCCCGGCAATGTGCAGAAGGGCGTGGCTTCCATGACCGTGGACGGCAAAACCGTAGACGGACATATCATTCCCTATGAGAAGGGAAAGACGGAATATGACGTAGTCATTACCATGGGATAAAAAAGCGAGCAAGCTCGCTTCGAAGAATGCTTCGCATTCTTCCCATGTTGTAGCATGTTCAAAGTTAATCCAAGAGGGAGCCTGCCTGGCCCCCTCTTATGAGTGTGAAGGCTTAAAATACAGAGAAAATGTATGCACAGCAGACTTTGAGGGCAGACTGTAACAGAATATGTATGCGCATGGACAAATATGCGCATGGATAGAGGAGGTACACATCAATGAAAATTTTATTTTATGACACCAAGAGCTACGACAGAGATTCTTTTCAGGAGACTCTGGCCGACTTTTCCGGCCTGGAGATTGAATACACAAAATCCGACCTTGATCCCCGGACAGCCACGCTGGCCGAAGGCTTTGATGCTGTCTGCGCCTTCGTCAGCTCCGACGTAGGTGCTCATACCATCGAAATCCTGCATCAAAAAGGTATACGTCTGATTCTGATGCGCTGTGCAGGTTTCAATAACGTAGATATGGATGCCGCAAAAAGATGTGACATCCGTGTCATGCGCGTGCCGGGCTATTCCCCGGAGGCGGTTGCCGAGCATGCCATGGCTCTCGCTCTGGCTGCCAACCGCAGATTGTACAAGGCATATAACAAGGTTCGTGAGAATGATTTCAGCCTCAGCGGTCTTATGGGCTTTAACTTTTTTGAAAAGACGGCAGGCATTGTCGGAACCGGAAAGATCGGTGCCGCCATGTGCCGCATCTGCCGTGGCTTCGGCATGAAAGTAATTGCCTATGATGTATATGAGAATCCGGCATTGAAGGACTTTGTGGAATATGTTTCTCTGGAGCGGCTGCTATCTGACAGTGATGTCATTTCTCTCCACTGCCCTCTCATGGACTCCACCTATCACCTGATCAATATCGACACCATCCGACAGATGAAGGACGGCGTCGTTCTGGTAAACACCTCCAGAGGTGCACTGGTGAAGACGGACGATCTGATCGAGGGAATCAGAATGCACAAGTTTGCCGGAGTAGGACTGGATGTGTACGAGGAAGAAACCAACAATGTATTCGAGGATCGCTCCGACGAAATTCTGGAACACTCCACCACCGCAAGGCTCCTGTCCTTCCCTAATGTGATGATCACCTCTCATCAGGGATTTTTCACCAGGGAGGCCTTGAGTGCCATCGCCGAGACCACGCTGCAGAATGCCCTGGATTTCGACGCGGGACTGGAAAGTGCCAATGATGTGACATAAATCAGCCATGCAGAATTGCCTGCATGGCTGACGATTCTTAATCCAAATGAAACACTGTCTGCAGATCAATGCTGACAGGACTGTTGTCGGGATTTGTCTCCATAATGTCCGCCATAAAATCCCACCACTTGCGATTGATTGCCGTGTCAGCGCCTTTTGCCCAAAGCTCCTCATCCTCAATCTCAATATAACCGAACAGAGTCAGGGTCTCCCTGTCCAGAAATATGGTATAGTTCTTTCCTCCATGCTCATGGATCATGTCCTGCATTTCCGGCCACAGCTCATTATGGCGCTTCTCATACTCCGCCTCCCGGCCGGGATAAAGCTTCATTTTAAATCCTTTGATCATATTTTATTACCTCCTATTATATTGTTCACCCACACACCCTTCTTCACCAGCGCAAAACCGATAGCGCATTTGATCAGATCCAGCAGCTGGCAGCTCAGGTACAGCGGCACGATGGGCAGCGGGGTAAAACGGCTCAGTACAAAGGCAAAGGGAGTAGTCACACACCAGAGGAACACGCTGTCGAAGAGAAAGGTCACAATGGTCTTGCCGCCTGTCCGCAGGGTAAAATAAGTGGTGTGCATAAAGGCCCATATGGGCATACAGCATGCAGCCACCCGCAGCAGGCTGGCTGCCAGCCCCGGCACCTCCGGAAATTCGCTGGTATTGTACAGTTTCGGAAACAGCGGAGCAAGCAGGAACAGAACTGCACCAAACCCAAGGCAGGACAGTACGGCGAAGGTGATGAGCTTGGCATCCGTATCCTTTGCCTCCTCCATCTTTCCTGCTCCCAGAAGCTGCCCCACTATGATGGCAATGGCGCTTCCCATGGACATAAACACAACATTGAACAGATTGGAGATAGTGCTGGCAATATTCAATGCTGCCAGAGCCTCCAGTCCCCTCATGGAATAGCATTGGTTTAAGACCGCTATTCCCGCCGCCCACAAAATCTCGTTGATCATCAGCGGCGTTCCCTTGCACAGAATCTTGCCCGCAAGATTCGCGGGAATCTTAAATTCACGGTATGCCCCCCGGATGAAAGGCATTCTCTCCATGTGGGTGTGGGTCCACAAAATGACGATCAGCGCCTGCACATATCTGGAAATAACTGTCGCCACGGCGGCCCCCACCACGCCCAGCACGGGGAATCCGAACTTACCGAAAATCAGCAGATAATTCAGCACCAGATTCACGCACACGGCCGTCACCCCTGCCACCATGGGAATCCTTGTCTCCCCGCACTCGCGCAGGGTGCTGGCATATATCTCCTCCACAGCAAAGGGCAGAAGCCCTGTCAGCATCACCATCAGATACTGCTTCCCGTAGCCTAAAGTCGCTTCCAGTTCCACATCCTGCCCCTCTCCGTGTAAGTACAGCATGATGAGGCTGTCACCTGCGCACAGCAGAATCAAAAGACCCAGAACTACGATTGCAAGACAGATATACAGCTTAAAGCGGAAGGTACGTTGTACGCCCTTGTGATCCTCACATCCGTAAAACTGCGCACCAAAAATACCGGCACCGGAAATTGCCCCGAAAATAGCAAGATTAAACACCAGCAGCAGTTGGTTCACAATAGCGATACCTGTCATCTGTTCCGTGCCGACCCGCCCCACCATGATGTTGTCCAGCAGACTGACAAAGTTGGTGAAGGCGTTCTGAATTACAATAGGCACCGCAACGCCCAGAACCATAGCATAAAATTTTTTATCTCCAAATAACCTTTTTATGTTCACTTCTATACCCCTTGCGCGCTTTACCAGCACATATATCGAATAAAGAATGGCTCGTCAGGGACATTCTTCTGTGAGAAGAAGCTCTGCTTTGCAGAGCGTGAAATCACTTAGTGAGGAACTTTCGAACATAGTGATTTCCTTCTCACTTTACACCACGAAGCTCCACTTTGTCTATGTATTTTCCTGCCTTTTCCCGGATTTCTTCCATAACATCTGCCGGGAAAGCCCGAAATCCCTCCTGTATCACATTCTCACTCTCTCTGAATGCCTGCAGGTAATAGGCCCGGCCACCCTCCAGCAGCCGGCTGATAGCATCAAATTCCTGCACAGTGTGAAGGCCCTGCACCACAGTTGTCCGGAACTCATAGGGGATTTTACAGTGCTTCAATACGGAAATACTTTTCTCTATCCTGTCAAAGTCTATACCGGGACAGCCGGAGGCGATTTGGTAATTATCAGGAGATGCCTTCACATCCATAGCCACATAATCCAGCATACCTTCCGCCAACAGGTGCGTAAGCACCTCAGGCATGTAGCCGTTGGTATCCAGTTTCACAAGATAGCCCAACTCCCGGATTTTCCTGATAAAGTCAGGCAGATCAGGCTGCAGTGTCGGTTCTCCGCCGGTAATGCAGACTCCCTCCAGAATTCCCCGTCTTTTTTTCAGGTGCGAAAGCACCTCCTCTTCCGGCACCAGAGGCTGGGATCCGGGGTTCAGTACCAGGTCAGCGTTGTGGCAAAAGGGGCAGCGAAAATTGCAGCCACCCGTAAAAACGGTGGCTGCAACATGTCCCGGATAATCCAATAATGTTGTCTTGTTAAATCCGTGAATTTCCATTTATGCTTTCTTGTTTTCCTTTCCCGCTTTCTTGCCTTTTCCGGCCTTTCCGCTTCCGGCGCTTTCGGTTTTCTTACCCTTTTGAGCCTTTCCGCTTTTCGCGGTTTTTGCGGATTTTCCGCTCTTAGCGCTCTCCGCTTTCGCCTTCACCTTTTTGGGTGTCCTTCCGTAGAGTTCCGACATCTCTCTGATTTCCGCCGCAAGCTCTTTGGTAAATGCCCCTTTCTTCATCCGCCATGTCCAGTTGCCTCCCAGGGTAGATGGAATGTTGATACGAGCTTCCGAACCCAGGCCCAGATAATCCTGCATGGGAATCACCGCCAGATTCGCAACACAGGAAAGCACTGCCCTGATAAACTCCCATTTGATTTCTTCATTGCTGCTGCATTTCCCCAGATTCAGATAACGGTTGCAGAACTCCTTGTCAGCCTCCGCCAGCTGCCCGTACCAACCCAGAGTGGTATCATTGTCATGGGTTCCGGTATAAGCCACAGCGTTCTTCCCGTAATTGTGAGGCAGATAATCGCTGTCCTCTCTGGAATCAAATGCAAACTGCAGCACCTTCATGCCCGGGTATCCGGTGCGCTGCACCAATTCTAACACAGACGGAGTTAAAAAGCCAAGGTCTTCCGCAATGACTTCCCTCTCTCCCAGCCTCTTTCTCATGGTCTCGAAAAGGGAATATCCCGGTCCCGGCTCCCACTCCCCTATCTCTGCGGTCTTCATGCCTGCCGGAATAGCATAATAGGCATCAAATGCCCTGAAATGGTCAATACGGACCACATCATACATCTTAAAGCAGGCTTCCAGCCGCTTCATCCACCACTCGTAGCCGGTCTTTTTATGATAGTCCCATCTGTACAGCGGATTACCCCAAAGCTGCCCCGTTGCAGAAAATGCGTCGGGCGGGCATCCCGCCACAGCTGTGGGATTACAGTTTTCATCAAACCGGAAAAGCTCCGGATTCGCCCAGGCGTCAGAGCTGTCAAAAGCGACATAAATAGGAATATCCCCTATAATCTTTACTCCCTTGCGGTTGGCATAAGCTTTAAGCTTCTCCCACTGAACACGGAACATATACTGCTGGAACTGGTAAAACTCTATCTCTTCGGCGAACTTTTTACGGTAAGCCTCCAGCGCCTCCGGCCTGCGGGTCCTGATATCCTCGTCCCACTCCACCCAGCTCACATTGTCAAAAGACACCTTCACCGCCATATACAGCGCATAGTCGTCCAGCCAATGGGCATTGTCCTTCACAAAAATGCGAAAAGCAGGCTCCCTGGCAATCTTGCTGTTCTTCCATGCCTCCCGCAGAAGCAGGAAGCGGCTCTCGTAAATCTTGCCATAATCCACGTATTCGGCATTGTCCCCAAAGTCATAGCTGTCGCACTTGCTCTTTGAGATATAGCCCCTCTCCACCAAATCCTCCGGGTCAATAAAATAAGGATTTCCCGCAAAGGTGGAAAATGACTGGTATGGCGAATCCCCATAGCTGGTGGGGCCAAGGGGCAGTATCTGCCAGTAGGCCTGCCCCGCTTTTTTCAGCCTGTCTACAAAGTCATATGCTTCTTTCGAAAAACATCCGATTCCGTATGCCGATGGCAAACTGGAAACCGGCAATAAAACACCGCTCGCTCTCATGGCTGTAACCCTCTTATTTCTTTTTCTTATTTTTTCCTTTTCCCAAAACGATCAGCACACCGCCTACTACTGCCAGTATTACAGCACAGACCACGCCGATCAGAACAACGTCCATTCTTTCCTTTGGCACCGGATCCGCAGTACTTCCCACCGCCGGGGATTCCTCAGATGCATCAGGCTGCTCCACTACGGGCACACTGTCATCCTTGATCAGCACCATTGCCGAAATCGGCGCAACGCTTACCTTGCCCGAAACACCCTCCAACGCCTGGGTTCCTGCCTTCTCCCCGTTAATATATACACTCCAGCCGCCTGCGGGAAGTTTTACCTCCGCAGCTTCAGGGTTAGGATTGAAGATGATAAACATCTCCTCCGCCGTCTCCCCTTCCATGCCTCCGGTCAGATCAAAGGCCAAAACATTCTGAGGCACGTCCTCCACCCGGGACACGTGTTCCTGCACCGCCTGGGCATCATCCAGACGTAAGACTGCATGCTCTTTTCTAAAGGCGATCAGTCCCTTATAGTAATCCAGTACCTGCTGATATTCCGCCTGCTCCAGATTGCTCCACCTGATGCTGTTGACATCGTCGCCGGAGTTATAGCTGTTGCTGTTGAAACTGCCGTCCGCATTCACCTTGCTCCGCAGCATCTCTTCGCCCGCCTGCATAAAGGGCACACCCTGAGAGGTCATATAGATTGCCGCCGCCAGATTGTTCATCCGGATCAGATCCTCCCTGGAAGCATCCGAACGAGACTTCTGCAGTCTGTCAAACAATGTGAGATTATCATGGCAGGACGCATAGTTTACGGTCTGTGCAGGACTGCCGCACCAGCTTGAATTTCCCGTAAAGGCTCTCGCCACTTCGAAACTGGATGCAGAACCGGATATATAACCGGTCTCCGTCTCATTAAATACGCCGCCTTTCAGGCCGTCGCGAATATTGTCATTGAAATATGCAAATCCGGGGGTTTGCGCAGAATTCTGCTGGGTAGCCATCGTCACGCCCGGCTTTGTCACATTTGTGGACATTGTCCAGCCTTCACCGTAGAAGATCACGTCGGGATGAGTCTTATGCACTTCCTCCACGATCTGATTCACGGTCTCCACATCCAGCAGCCCCACCAGGTCAAAACGGAAACCGTCTATATGATATTCATCGGCCCAGTAGCACACAGAGTCCACAATATATTTTCTCACCATGCTGCGCTCGCTGGCGGTATCATTGCCGCAGCCTGAGCCGTTGGAATAGCTTCCGTTTTCATTGATGCGGGAGAAATACCCGGGCACCAGCTTATTGAAACAGAAATCCTCGCCGCTCTGTACATGGTTGTACACAACATCCATCACCACGCTGATCCCCTCACCGTGCAGGGCCTGGACCATCTGCTTTACCTCATTCACACGAACCGCGCCATTGTAGGGGTCTGTGGAGTAGGAGCCCTCTGGCACATTGTAGTTCTTCGGGTCATAGCCCCAGTTAAAGCCGCTTCCCGTCTCATCCACTGAGCCGAAATCATACATGGGAAGGATGTGGAGATGAGTGATGCCAAGCTCCTTCAGGTATTCAATTCCTGTAGTCACACCGCCCGCAGTCTTTGTTCCCTTCTCCGTAAACTGAATATATTTTCCTACATTCTCAATACCGGAACTCTCATCAGAAGAAAAATCTCTCATGTGAAGTTCGTAGATGATCGCATCCGTAATCTTCTCCCCTGCATGAGGGTTGCTGTCATTCTCCCAGCCTTCCGGATCCGTGCTGTCCAGATCGATTACCATGGCACGATCACCGTTGACACCGGTGGTTCTGGCATAAGGGTCACAGGCTTCCGCCTCCTGCCCGCCGGTGACGGTCTTATAGGTGTAGTATACCCCGTTCCTGTCTCCTTCCGCCTCCAGTACCCATGTGCCGTTTACATCCCTGGTCATGGCAAGGCTTTCAATCAGATCCGAGGCACCCGCATCTCCCGACTCATACAGGTTGACGCAGACCTCCTGCGCCATGGGTGCCCACACTCTGAATGTGGTCTTTTCCGGCGTCCATACTGCGCCCAGGTCATTTCCCGTGTAAGTATATTCCGCCTCAAAGGAATCGGTGGAAAAGACGTTCGGCATACTGACCTTATAATCATTTTCTTCAAAGGTAATGGTATAAGTTCCAAAAGGATCCAGTTCTGTCTCCAGGGTCAGAGTATAGGTATTTCCCGAATTCTCCACACCAGCAATCTCAACCTTACCCTCGCTGCCGGTTATGGCAAAGGCTGTCTCCGGCTGATCCAGCGGGGCAGTCACTTCCACCGCGACGGTGCCGTCGCCCCCGTAAACAGCACTGGTCAGCTTGATACCCTTCACTACATCATCTCCATATTCTTTGGTAAATCCTTCCACACCGGCTTCTACATAGATGTGTACCGTACCGGAGATTACCTCCGGGATGTCGATAAACTGATCCTTATTCACATCCTTTGACCAGTCTTCCGTGCGTACAATAAAGCCCACACTGGTCACACCCGGGGAAACATTCATGGTGGCTATCTGCTCCCCGTCCGTCTCTTCAAAAAAGTAGTCGCCGCCCTCGGCTCCGGCTTCCCAGAACCATACCCGCCAGGGAGCATAATCCCCGTCCGGCCTGTTGTAGTGCAGTTTGATGACCGCTCCCTCATCGGCTCTCACCGTGACCGGGGTGCTGATAAATCCAAGCACAAACGTAAACACCATCATGACGGCTAATCCAAAGCCCGTCAGTCTCTTTCTCAATGCTTTTTTCATATTTATGTCCTCTCTTACTATCGTTATAACAGTTCAGTCATGTCTGCTATTAGCCGCCTGGGGCAGTAGATTCCTGCAAAGACCGTAAAAAACGTCGGAACGAAAGTCTCCGTACTTAGGAGACAGGCACTCTGTAGTTGAGTGCCTTTGTACCGTTACGTTTTTTCTCGAGCGGAAGCCGCGTCCATGGGCGAATATTCGCCCAGCAGGAAACTACTGCCATTCGGGCGGCGTGGCTTGCCGCATGGCTGAACTGTTAATTCAGTTTCCAGATGTCCCTGTTATACTCAGCGATGGTTCTGTCGGATGAGAAGAATCCGGCCTTGGCAATGTTCACCAGCATCATCTTCTTCCACTTGTCCCTGTCCTCGTAATCCGCAAACGCCTTATCCTTCACGGCTATATAGTCCTCCAGGTCAAGCAGTGTCATAAACCAGTCCTTGTTCAGCAGTTCCTTGTGCAGACGCTCCAGATTCTCCTTGTGTCCCACAGCAAGCGCTTCCTTGCTGACAATAAAATCCACGGCCGCCTTGATGACAGGACTCTTTTTGTAATAGTCCTTCGATACATAGTCCTTCTTCTCATAGTGCTCAATGACAGCGTCACTCTTTTCACCGAAGATATAGATATTGTCATCTCCCACCAGCTCGTGAATCTCCACGTTAGCTCCGTCGCTGGTGCCCAGGGTGACGGCTCCGTTCAGCATAAACTTCATGTTGCCGGTGCCGGAAGCCTCCTTGGATGCCAGGGAAATCTGCTCGGATATGTCGCAGGCGGGAATCAGCTTCTCCGCATAGCTCACGTTGTAATTCTCCACCATGACCACTTTCATGTACGGACTCACCTCAGGGTCCTTGTTGATGATTTCGGACAGCACCAACAGCAGGTGGATGATGTCCTGTGCTATCACATAAGCGGGAGCCGCCTTCGCACCGAAGATAAAGGTCATGGGTCTCACCGGCTTTTTGCCCGCCTTAATCTCCAGGTACTTGTGAATGATGTACAGAGCATTCATCTGCTGACGCTTGTACTCGTGAAGCCTCTTCACCTGAATGTCAAAGATGGAGTTGAGATCCAGCGTAACTCCCTCCTTCTCCCGAATGTATGCCGCCAGCGCTTTCTTCTTCTGCTTCTTGATATCCTCAATGGCATTCAGCACAGCAGCATCGTCCTTCTTCGCCAACAGCTTTTCCAGCTGGTCCGCATCCTTCTTATAGCCGTCGCCGATGGTCTTTGTCAGCAGTTCCGCCAGCTCCCTGTTGCAGGACAGTAGCCAGCGGCGGAAGGTAATGCCGTTGGTCTTGTTGTTGAACTTATCCGGATAAAGCTTGTAAAAACAATTCAACTCCGTCTCCTTCAAAATGTCCGTGTGAATTGCCGCCACGCCGTTGACGCTGTAGCCGTAGTGAATATCAATATGCGCCATGTGTACGCGTTTGTTTGCATCAATGATCTGCACTTTGGGATCGGTATACTTCTTTGCCACCCGGGCGCTGAGTTCCTTGATGATGGGCACCAGCTGAGGAACCACCTCCTCAATGTATTCCAGGGGCCACTTCTCCAGCGCTTCCGCCAGGATGGTGTGGTTCGTGTAGGCACAGGTTTTGCTCACCACATTCACCGCGTCCTCGATGGTGAACCCTTCCTCCCAGGTCAGGATACGGATCAGCTCAGGAATCACCATGGTGGGATGAGTATCGTTAATCTGAATAGCCGCATACTCATCCATATGGTACAGATCGCATCCTCTTTCCTTCAGCTCGCGAATGATCAGCTGAGCGCCGTTGCTCACCATAAAATACTCCTGATAAATACGCAGCAGATTGCCTGCCTCGTCGGAATCATCGGGGTAGAGGAACAGTGTCAGATTCTTCTCAACTGCAGTCTTGTCAAAGTTGATTCCCTGCTTTACCAGTCCCTCATCAACAGACTCCACATCAAAGAGATGGAGTTTATTGCAGCCGTTCTCATAGCCGATGACATCAATGTCATAAAGTACGGAGGTCACCTTCCTGCTGCCGAAGGCAACGGTAAAGCGGGTGCCCGTGTCGGTAAGCCAGGAATTCTCCTCGATCCAGTCATTTTTCTCCGCCTTCTGCAGACGCTCCTTAAATACCTGCTTAAACAGACCGTAGTGATAATTCAGACCGATCCCGTCGCCGGGCAGGCCCAGTGTGGCGATGGAGTCCAGGAAGCATGCCGCAAGACGCCCCAGACCGCCGTTGCCCAGAGAGGGTTCCGGTTCAGCCTCCTCAATAGCCGCAAGACTCTTACCGTTCTTTTTCAGCAGTTCATTCAACTCCTCATAGATTCCCAGATTGATCAGATTGTTGGACAGGAGCTTACCGATCAGAAACTCCATGGAAATGTAGTATACCTTCTTTTTGCCTTCGATAACAGGCTTCTCCGCCATCTGCTCCTTTGTCAGCTGCAGTACGCTGTTGTACAGC
>JAIDME010000019.1 GCA_029050705.1 Acetatifactor sp. | reverse complement strand
AATCCTGTGCGTTGTTCATCATATACTCGATTTGCTTCTTGGTACATGCAGGATCATATTTTCCGTTGATCAGCAGCATGAACAGCGGGAATGCCATACCGAGCCCAATGGAAAGTCCTACATTCTGACTGTACATATGCCATACTTCAAACCATTTTGTGATGATCATGGACTCTCCGTTTCCACCATAACTGCCGCCCCATATAAAATAAGCAAGAACCTGCAGCAGGATGTACAGCAGCGCGGGAACTGCACAGCAAAGGGTGATCAGGCAATGTCTGAAGTAGACCTGAGCACTGCCGTCTTTTTTTACGAGCCGCCTGATCAATTCTCCCAGCATAAGGAATGCTACCGTTGGAATAAACATTTCAGCAAAGGTGGGCTTGGCCAGGACAGATAAAAACAGCATTACCGCCAGATAAATATAATACCGCTTCAGCCCGTTTTCTACCCGGAAAAAAATTCCCCGGTAATTTTCATCTTTCTGCTTTCCCCATATATCACATACAAGGCAGAAACATATCAGAGAAAAACCCTTCATGCACATATAAGTCGGATTATGAAGCGGGTTCATGGAATACATGCCCAGATAACGATCTCCCGCATCCAGCCAGGGAAAGTACAGCCCCTGGCTGATACACATACAAAAGGAAAGCAGGCCGGTTCTGATGGAGCTGTCTTTGCATCCGGCTGCCTCTGTTATGCGCCGGAGTATCCAGTACATGATGAAATAAGTAAAAAGCGCATAGACACAGGAGGCATAGGCAGCAGCATTTTCAATGGGAATCAGAAAGAGATAATGAAAAAATATGAGGGTTAAGTGCCACAGGCAATGTGGTGTGGCCATCCAGCCTTCTATCCAGTTTTCTTTTGTAAACAGAGGAATAAATACATAGGTATGCCCGCTGTAATCAGTGAGGCCGGAAAAAGAGGCCAGTACATACGCATAGGTTAAATATGCCAGCAGAGTACCGAAAAGGCATACAATCAGCAGATCGCTTTTATCTTTATTCATAACGATTCCTTTCTTTCATGCTTGCAAATAAAAAACATTTTATATATTATAATAATAAAAATAATCAAATGTAAAGGGAGTATTTACTGAATGAAGAAAAAGATACTGTTCGCTTGTATTGTATTCCTTTTGATGGCGGCTTTTGTCCTGATTCCTGCTCCGGCATCCAATCTTTACATTCGCATTTATTTTGATGAGATACAGGGGGATAGCTGTGCCCTCTATTACGCGGTAGATGGCGATGAGGCGTTCTCTCAGGAGCAATGTGTCAGTTCTGTAATTGACTATGATAAGCAGATGGTGGAATTTGTGCTGGAACCTTCCCTGGAGGGGCGTATCACGGGGCTGCGGCTGGATTTTCCTGCTGAGCCGCAGCTGCTCTGTGTTAAGACCATAACCGTCAGCAATGCCGGAGTGATAAAGCGTGAATATAACCCCTGCGATTTTTTTGCCGGGGAAAATATTTTGTATTCCAATGATATTGATGCAATCAGCCTTGTAACTGCGCGTGCCCGCACATATGTCAAGACGTTTTCTGATGACCCTTTTATGTTGCTTTCGGGTGAGTTGTGTCAGCAGCTCATGGGCTGTTATAGCCATTTCCGACTTACGAAACTGGCCGTTTGTGTGTTTCTCTCAGCCAGCTTTTTCCTGGCTAAAATGAAGATTTGGAGGGACTGATGTACCAGTTTTTTGTGGAACCGAATCAAATCAATGTAAATGACAAAAGTGTCATTATCCTGGGCGCCGATGTGAACCACATCAGAAATGTTCTGCGGATGAAGGCAGGAGAGGAGATCAGCGTCTGTAACGGGCAGGACGGCAGAGAGTACCGGTGCGGTATTGTTTCCTTTGAAGAGGACAGGGTTATATGTGAATTGCGGTTTATCAAGGAGGAAAATGCGGAGCTGCCTGTGAAGGTGTATCTGTTTCAGGGACTTCCGAAGGCGGACAAGATGGAGTTGATCATCCAGAAGGCGGTTGAACTTGGGGTTTACCGGATAATTCCCGTGTCCGCGAAACGCTGTGTGGTGAAGCTGGATGACGGGAAAGCGGCGGCGAAAGTCCGTCGTTGGCAGGGAATTGCGGAGGCTGCGGCAAAGCAGAGCAGGAGAGGAGTGATACCGGAGGTTTCCGGGGTCATGAGCTTTCACCGGGCGGTGGAGCAGGCGGCAGCTATGGATGTCAGGTTAATACCCTATGAGCTGGCATCGGGAATGGAGAGAACCCGGGAAATTATCAGCGGAATTGAAGAAGGGCAGAGCGTTGCGATATTCATCGGTCCGGAGGGCGGATTTGAGGAACAGGAGATACAGCTGGCGACAGACAATGGGATAGAGCCGGTTACGCTGGGCAGAAGAATCCTGCGCACAGAGACCGCAGGCATGACGGTGCTGGCCTGGATTGGTTATGTGCTGGAGGCTTAAAAAGTACCAAAGGTGCGGCGGCGCATATAATAGGGATAAGAGAAAGCAGGAGATGTAACATGGAAGTATATTTGGACAATTCCGCCACCACCCGCGTGTTTCCTGAAGTGGCGGAGTTGATGACTAAAATAATGTGTGAAGATTACGGGAATCCATCCAGCCTTCATATAAAGGGTATGCAGGCGGAAAATTATCTTCGCCATGCAAAAGAGACTCTGGCAAAAATATTGAAGGTGAATGAGAAGGAAATCTTTTTTACCTCAGGGGGAACGGAATCGGACAATATGGCGCTGACAGGCTGTGCCTTTGCAAACAGCCGGAGAGGAAAGCACATCATTACCACGCAGATAGAGCATCCGGCAGTGTTAAAAACCTGTGCCTATCTGGAGTCGGTGGGATTTCGTGTGACTTATCTGCCGGTGAATGCCTGGGGACAGATCTGCCTGGAGGATCTCAGGAGGGCAATGACGCCGGATACGATATTAGTTTCCATTATGTATATTAACAATGAAATCGGCTCTATACAGCCCATAGAGCTGGCGGGAGCCATGATTAAGCAGATGAATCCCTACACCCTGTTTCATGTGGATGCAGTGCAGGGTTTTGGAAAGGCAAAGATTTATCCGAAGAGAATGGGAATCGATCTGATGTCTGCAAGCGGGCACAAGATTCACGGACCAAAGGGAATCGGATTTCTGTATGTCGGAGAACGGGTAAAGATTCAGCCCATCATATATGGCGGCGGTCAGCAGATGAATCTCCGCTCCGGCACCGACAATGTTCCCGGGGCTGCGGGTATGGCCAGGGCGGCAGAGCTTCTCTACGCTCATTATGAGAGCGATATGAGCAGCCTGTACCAGCACAAAAAATACTTTATAGAAAATGTCAGGAGAATAGAGGGCATTCGTATCAACGGGCTTCTTCCTGAAAAGCCGGACGGGGAGGGAACGGCACCGCACATTGTCAGTGTGTCCGTGCCCGGCGTCCGCAGCGAGGTACTGCTGCATGCCCTGGAGGACAAGGGTATCTACGTTTCGGCCGGCAGTGCCTGCGCCGCCCGCAAACCACAGCCCTCCGCTACGCTGAAAGCTATCGGCGTAGATAAGCTCCTGTTGGAATCTACCATACGTTTCAGCTTTTCTGTGTATACAACAAAAGAAGAATTGGACTATACATTGCGGGAAATGTATGATAAAATTCCTATGCTGCGCAGATATACACGCCACTAGTACGAAAAGAATTTCTAAGGCGTCAAAATACGCCGCCTAAGAAATTCTAAGTTTCGTACTTAAAAGAATCTCACAGCGAACAAGTTCGCCTGTTCGATTCTTCGCGCAAAACCAGTGTTCTTCATCATCTGGTTGTGGCGGTATGAGAGGGAGGAAAACAATGTTTACGGCATTTTTGATAAAGTACGCGGAAATTGCTATCAAGGGGAAGAATCGGCACTTGTTTGAAGACGCGCTGATTCATCAGATTAAGTTTGCACTCAAAAAGTGCGAGGGGAAGTTTCTGATCACGAAGACCCAGGGGCGCATTTATGTGGAAGCGGAGGGTGAGTTCGACTATGACGATACCATAGAGCAGCTTCAGCATGTGTTTGGAATCGTGGGAATCTGCCCTATGATTTATGTGGAGGATGAGGGGTTTGAGAAGCTTTGCGGGACGGTGGTGCAGTACGTGAAGGATGTTTATCCTGACAGGCACAAGACCTTCAAGGTACATTGCAGGCGTGCCCGCAAAAATTACCCCAAGGAGTCCATGGAGGTCAATGCGGATCTGGGGGAAGTGATTCTGAATGCTTTTCCCGAGATGACTGTGGATGTCCATGAGCCGGAAATTCTGCTGAATGTGGAAATCCGGGAGAAAATTTATATTTATTCCGAGATCATTCCCGGGCCGGGGGGGATGCCGGTGGGGACGGGCGGAAAAGCTATGCTGCTCCTGTCCGGAGGAATTGACTCACCTGTGGCCGGCTATATGATTGCAAAGAGGGGAGTCAAAATCGACGCGGTCTATTTCCATGCGCCGCCCTACACCAGCGAGCGCGCAAAGCAGAAGGTAGAGGACCTGGCCCGGCTGGTTTCTAAATATACAGGGCCGATTTACCTTCATGTCATCAACTTTACGGATATCCAGCTTTATATTCATGAAAAATGTCCTCATGAGGAGCTGACGATCATCATGCGCCGTTATATGATGCGGATAGCGGAGCACATTGCCGGAGAGACAGAGTGCCTCGGCCTGATCACCGGGGAGAGTATCGGGCAGGTGGCATCTCAGACCATGAGTTCACTTATCGCCACTAATGAGGTGTGTCAGCTTCCTGTCTATCGCCCGTTGATCGGCTTTGACAAGGAAGAAATCGTGGCGGTGGCCAAAAAGATAGGAACCTTTGAAACCTCCATCCAGCCATATGAGGACTGCTGTACCATCTTTGTGGCAAAGCACCCTGTGACCAAACCGAACGTGAATATCATTCGTCGGCATGAGAAGAATCTGGATGAAAAAATTGATGAAATGGTAAAGACTGCACTGGAAACGAAAGAGCTGATCATCGTGCAATAGCATTTGAGCATCCGATTTTCCATACGCGCCTCTGCGCATGAAAAAAGCTCCCAAGCGGCGGTGCCCTTCGGAGCTTTCTTTGCGCAATGATTTGATTATACGATGTAAGGCTGCAGTGCGGTCAGAACCTCCTCGGTTCCGTCCTCCGCATGGATGTTCAGATCAATGGGCTTGGAAAGATCCAGACTGAAAATGCCCATAATGGATTTTGCATCGATAACATATCTGCCGGATACCAGATCAAAATCATAATCAAACTTAGTGATATCGTTCACAAAAGCTTTTACCTTGTCGATGGAATTCAGAGAAATCTGTACTGTCTTCATTTATTTACCTCCTTAATGACATCATATCATCTGACTACATATTAAGGGCAAAGGCAGTAAAAGTCAAGGACAAAACAATACAAAAAGTAACAGTTCAGCCCTCACATTCATAAAAGCGCATGCTTCGCATCCGGCGCTGCTAAGCAGCTCATCTTTTATTTCATGTGAGAGCGCTCCGCTCATAAAATGATCCACAGTCAGTGCTTTGTGTGCAAGCACCCACGCACAGCCTGCAGATCATTTCATGGCTGAACTGTTACTACAAAAAAAGAGAGGAATCCCATGAAAAATATTGCACTGCACAACCTTGGCTGCAAGGTGAATTCCTATGAGACAGAAGTAATGCAGCAAAAGCTGCAGGAAAAGGGATACCATATTGTGCCCTTTGACAGCAAAGCGGACATTTATATCGTGAATACCTGTACTGTCACAAATATTGCGGACAGGAAAAGCCGACAGATGCTGCACAGGGCAAAGCAGTTAAACCCCGAAGCGGTGGTGGTGGCAGTGGGCTGCTATGTCCAGACGGGGCAGGATAATCTGGAGAAGGACGGGAGTGTTGACCTTTGTATAGGTAACAATCGAAAGGGAGATATTGCGGAGATACTGGAGGAGTATTTCAGGCAGCGGGAATCGGATGTCGAAGCCGTCGCCGGGGAGGGGGAGGAACTTCCCTGTCACCGGGGAGGGGACAAGACCCTTGGAGGAACCACAGTGCTCGACATCAGCCGCGCATCCGGGTATGAGAAGATGCAGCTGCAGCAGACGGCGGAGCATACCCGTGTGTATATCAAGGTTCAGGATGGCTGTAACCAGTTCTGTTCTTACTGTGCCATTCCTTATGCCAGAGGGAGGGTGCGGAGCCGTGGGGCCGAAGATATACTGGCGGAGGTACGGGCGTTGTCGGAGGCCGGATACCGGGAACTTGTGCTGACGGGGATTCACCTCGGTTCCTACGGAATTGATTTTGATAAAAAGGCATACAACGGCGGCAGCAGGCTGGTAGATCTGGTGGAGGAAATACATGAGGTGCCCGGAATCGAGAGGATCCGCTTAAGCTCACTGGAGCCGAGAATTGTGACGGAGGATGCGGCCCGGCGTCTGGCGGCGCTGCCGAAACTCTGCCCCCATTTTCACCTGTCCCTCCAGAGCGGCTGTGACGCTACCTTAAAACGTATGAATAGACATTATACCACGGGGGAATACTATACCAGTGTGGAGTACCTTCGCAGCGCTTTTGAACGTCCGGCGATCACCACTGATGTCATTGTGGGTTTTCCGGGCGAGACGGAGGAAGAATTTGAACAGACAAAGGAATTTTTGGAGAAAGTGTGCTTTTACGAAATGCACATATTCAAGTACTCCAGGCGCAGGGGAACTCCGGCAGCAGGCATGCCGGGGCAGGTTTCGGAGGAGATAAAGCGGCTGCGGAGCGGCGAACTGTTCGCCATGGAAAAAAGGCAGTCCGAGAGTTTTCGAAGGGCGTACATAGACCGGGAAGCGGAAGTGCTTCTGGAGGACACGGCGGAAATAGGAGGTGAACTTTGGCGGATCGGGCATACGAAAGATTACGTTAAGGTTGCGGTGAGAGCGGCGGAGGCACCTCCCGCTAACACGGTAGTCAGTGTAAAGGTCAGGGGCTTTCTGACGGCGGAGGTTTTGATGAGTTAGCCGCAAGACTTGCTATTTGCAGATAAATGAGTTATAGTATTTATAACTAGGTTTTTTGGATTGTTAAAGGAATGAGGATGAAGATGCAGGACTTAGGGAATACGCAATACTTCAAAGTTGAGACAGAGCCTGAGACCGGAGCAAAGCTGGTGCTTGCAACTGTATACGAAGCACTGACGGAAAAAGGGTATAACCCGGTGAATCAGATTGTGGGTTATATCATGAGCGGCGACCCCACTTATATTACCAGCCACAGGAATGCCCGCAGCCTGATCATGAAGGTGGAGCGTGACGAGCTTGTGGAGGAGCTGCTGACGGAGTATATCCGTACAAAAAACTGGCAGTGATGGACGTAAGCAGGCCGTGAATGACGGATGCGGGGGCGATTATGCGTATAATGGGGCTTGATTTCGGTTCAAAGACGGTAGGTGTGGCAGTCAGCGACAGTCTGCTTGTGACGGCGCAGGGTGTGGAGATCATCCGGCGAAAAGATGAGAACAAGCTGAGGCAGACACTTGCCAGAATAGAAGAACTGATTGTGGAATACGAGGTGGAGGAAATTGTTCTCGGGCTGCCGAAGAACATGAACGCCACCGAGGGGGTGCGCGCAGAGCTGACGCTGGAATTTAAGGACAAGCTGGAGCGCAGGACGGGACTTCCCGTGCATATGTGGGATGAGAGGCTGACTACTGTTGCGGCGGACAAGACCATGATGGAGGCGGGCATCCGCAGAGAGAACAGAAAGAAGTATGTTGATATGATCGCGGCCACCCTGATTTTGCAGGGTTACCTTGACAGGCGCAGTGTGGAGTGACTATGGCAAAGCTGGAAAAGATTACGTTTCATGAGGACGGGGAGGAACCCGTTGACTTTTACGTTTTGGAGCAGACCAGGATCGGCGGAGTGAATTATATTCTTGTCACCGACGTGGAAGAGGGTGATGGAGATGCGCTGATTCTGAAGGATATGTCCGGTGACGGAGAGGAAGAGAGCGTTTTTACTGTTGTATCTGATGACGAGGAGCTTTCTGCCGTGGCAGGAGTATTCCAAAACATGATGGATGACATCGAGTTTATGTAAGGACCAGCCACTGAAGGGGACGAGCCTGATTCGCGGAGTCAGGACCTGTGGCTGTTAGAAGTATATAAAAAATTGGAGGAGACTTAATTTGAAGAAAAAAGAGAATATTACTGCGTCCAGGCTGAAGGTGATTCCTTTGGGAGGCCTGGAGCAAATTGGTATGAACATTACTGCCTTTGAGTATGAGGACAGTATTGTTGTGGTAGACTGCGGTTTGTCTTTTCCGGCCGACGACATGCTGGGAATCGACCTTGTCATACCTGACGTGACATACCTGAAGGACAATCTGGACAGGGTAAAGGGTTTTGTCATCACCCATGGACATGAGGATCATATCGGGGCTCTGCCATATGTGCTCCGTGACATTAATATTCCCATTTATGCCACCAGGCTTACTATGGGCATTATTGAGAACAAGCTTCGTGAGCATAATCTCGTGAAGGGAACCAAGCGCAAGGTGGTGAAGTTTGGGCAGTCTATCAATCTGGGGAAGTTTCGGGTGGAATTTATCCGGACAAACCACAGTATCGTGGATGCAGCAGCGCTGGCAATCTATTCTCCCGCCGGGGTGGTGGTACACACGGGAGATTTCAAGGTGGATTACACGCCGGTGTTCGGCGATGCCATCGATCTGCAGCGGTTTGCGGAACTGGGGAAAAAGGGCGTGCTGGCGCTGATGTGCGACTCCACAAATGCAGAGCGCCCCGGATTTACGCCCTCGGAAAAAACGGTGGGCAAAACCTTTGACAGTCTGTTTGAGGAGCACCGGAATACAAGAATATTTGTTGCCACCTTTGCGTCCAATGTGGACCGCGTGCAGCAGATCATAAATACCGCATATAAGTTCGGTAAGAAAGTATGCGTCGAAGGACGCAGCATGGTCAGCATTATTGAGACGGCCAGGAATCTGGAATGCATTAAAATACCGGATAACACACTGATTGAGATAGACCAGCTGAAAAATTATCCTGACGAGCAGCAGGTCATCATTACTACCGGCAGCCAGGGTGAGAGCATGGCTGCGTTGAGCCGCATGGCAAGCAACATGCACCGCAAGATCACCATCGGGGCGGGGGATACGGTGATCTTTTCATCCAACCCCATTCCCGGAAACGAGAAGTCGGTTACCAGAGTCATCAACGAGCTGCTTCGCAAGGGTGCAGACGTAATATTTCAGGACGCCCACGTGTCGGGACATGCCTGCCAGGAGGAGATTAAGCTGATATACACACTGGTGCAGCCAAAATATGCCATTCCCGTGCACGGCGAATATAAGCATTTGAAGGCTCAGGCAAAGATTGCACAGAGCCTTGGCATTGACAAGGAAAATATATTCATCCTTTCCTCCGGGGACGTGCTGGAGCTGGACGAAAACAGTGCAACTGTAACGGGCAAGGTTCCCACCGGAGCTATCCTGGTGGACGGGCTTGGAGTCGGAGACGTGGGGAACGTGGTACTGCGTGACCGTCAGCATCTGGCGGAGGATGGTATCATGATAGTGGTCATGAGCCTGGATAAGTATAACGGGCAGCTGGTGGCGGGTCCGGATATTGTATCCAGAGGCTTTGTCTATGTGAAGGAGTCTGACGAGCTGATCGAGGAGGCACGGCAGACGGTGGACGAGGCGCTGCAGAAGTGCCTCGACAGGGGGATCACGGACTGGGGCAAGCTGAAGAATACTACCAAAGACGCGCTCAGCGACTATGTTTGGAAGAAGACAAAACGCCGCCCGATGATCCTGCCGATCATTATGGAAATATCCTGAGGCGGCAGCGGAGCCGGAGGACAGGCCCGGGATTTCCACGGAGTGCAAAGGGGGTATACCAGGTGGGCAAATGGAGCATATGGAGGAAGACGAAGGACAATATGACGAATGAGGACAGCATGGGTAACGGGGGCAATATGACGAATGAGAGCACTGTGAATAATGAGATCAACATGGAGCAGATGTATATTCCGGGCGGTACCGACAAGCTGGAAAGTGCGGTAGATGTACTTATAACGGCAGTTTTGGAATGTGAGGAATACGTTGCCTACCGCGCGGAACTGGACAGGGTGCTGCAGATTCCGGGGTTGAAGACGCAGATTGATGAATACCGCAAGCGCAATTATGAATTACAGTCCAGTATGGATATTGACTTTGACAAGTTAGACCGCTTCGAGAAGGAATATGAGAACTTTAGGACCGATCCGGTGGTGTGGGATTTTCTGGCGGCAGAGCTGGCCTTCTGCAAGAGGATGCAGGCAATTGAGACCCGTGTCACGGCGGAGCTGGACTTCCAGTAAGCGCGGAAAGAAGTGAGGAGCATTATGAAACCAGCAAATATTATTATTTCAGTAGTGGGTGCAATCTGCAGGGTGGCAATCATCATTTTGGCGGTGTATGTCATCTATCAGGGAGCACTGAAATGCTATGACTACGGCTATCGTATCTTTACTGAGCCGGCAATCTCTTCCGGTGAGGGAAGGACGGTGACAGTGGCGATTACGGGGGATATGTCAGCCTCTGACATAGGACATCTTTTGGAGAATAAAGGACTGATACGCGATGCAAATTTGTTTATTCTTCAATACTATCTGTCAGAATACCGCGAGGACGTGAAGCCCGGTATTTTTGAACTGAGTACATCTATGACAGCGGAAGAAATGATGGAGGCCATGACCCTGGCGGAGGATGACGATGCCGCAGATCAGGGCGATGGGGAGTAGAGAAGCGGTATGATGATTGATGAGAGAATGGTGACCTTTATCGATTCCCTTGACAGAGGCAATACCCCTTTTCTGGATGAAATAGAAAAATATGCGCTGCAGAATCGGGTTCCGGTCATACGTAAATCTATGCAGAGCCTGCTGAAATTTCTGCTTGCTCTTTCAAAGCCGAGAAACATCCTGGAGGTCGGGACTGCCATCGGCTTTTCCTCATTGCTGATGAGCGAGTACGGGCCGGATGACTGCCATATTACTACTATTGAAAAATATGAAAAGAGGATTCCCCAGGCAAAGGAAAATTTCCGACGTGGGGGTGCGGAGGACAGGATCACTCTTTTGGAAGGGGACGCCGCGGATATTTTGAAGGAACTGACAGGGAGCTATGATCTGATTTTTATGGATGCTGCCAAGGGTCAGTACATCATTTTCCTGCCGGATATTCTGAGACTTCTCGCACCGGGCGGACTGCTTGTGAGCGACAATGTTCTGCAGGATGGGGACATCGTGGAGTCCCGGTTTGCGGTGACGCGCCGTAATCGTACTATTCATGCACGTATGCGGGACTATCTTTATGAGCTGAAACATCATCCGCAGCTGGAGACAGTCATTCTGCCGGTTGGAGACGGAGCGGCGCTCAGTGTAGGACGAAAAGATTGAGTCGTTCTTCACCTATTGTTTGCGTGTGAAAGGGGAGAAGGAAGATGGCACAGCGACGGAAGCCTGAGCTGCTGATTCCGGCCAGCAGCCTTGAGGTTCTTAAGACAGCGGTGATTTTCGGAGCAGATGCGGTATATATCGGCGGAGAGGCGTTTGGTCTCCGGGCCAGGGCAAAAAATTTTAATCCGGAGGAGATGGCGGAGGGGATCGCATTTGCACACGCCCATGGAGTGAAGGTTTATGTCACGGCAAATATTCTGGCGCACAATAATGATTTAGAGGGCGCAAGGGTTTATTTTGAAGAACTGAGGGACATGCAGCCGGAACCCTGTGATGCCCTGATCATTTCCGACCCGGGCATGTTTTCGCTGGCAAGGGAGGTGTGGCCGGAGGCGGACATACATATTTCAACCCAGGCAAATAATACCAATTATCTGACCTGGCTCTTCTGGTGGAATCAGGGGGCAAAGCGCGTGGTGTCTGCAAGGGAACTTTCTCTGGAGGAGATACGGGGTGTCAGGGAGCGGATTCCGGAGGAGATGGAGATAGAGAGTTTTGTTCACGGGTCCATGTGCATCTCTTACTCGGGTCGCTGTCTGCTCAGCAGTTATTTTACGGGACGGGATGCCAATCAGGGAAATTGCACCCACCCCTGCCGCTGGAAGTACGCGGTGGTGGAGGAGACGCGGCCGGGGGAGTATTTGCCGGTTTATGAGAACGAGCGGGGGACCTACATCTTTAATTCCAAGGATTTGTGCATGATCGAGCATGTTCCGGAGATGGTGGAGGCGGGAATTGACAGCTTTAAAATTGAAGGGCGCATGAAGACGGCCCTCTATGCTGCGACAGTGGCCAGAACCTACAGGAAAGCCATCGACGATTATTTTGCGTCGGAGGAGACTTATCGGAAAAATACAGAGTGGTACAGAGCGGAGATTGCAAAGTGTACCTACAGGCAGTATACTACCGGATTTTACTTTGGAAAGCCTGACGAGAGCACTCAGATATATGACAACAGCACCTATGTGAATGAATACATCTATTTAGGACTTGTGGAGGAAGTGAAGGCCGCGGCGGACGGGAATCTGCTTGCCTGCATCCGGCAGAAAAACAAGTTTGCCGTGGGGGATTCCATCGAGATTATGAAGCCGGCTGGAGTGAATGTGCCGGTGACGGTGGAGGCAATGTATACTGAGAACGGGGAAGCGGTGGAAAGCTGTCCCCACCCGGGGCAGGTGCTTTGGCTTCGGCTGGGGACGGTACCGGAGAAATATGACATACTGCGGAGCAAGGCTTGATGTGTATAGGATGCGGGAGGCGGCATACAGATTGAAGGATACGTTTATGAAAAAAGAAAAGACATCGCGGTTAGCAGTCCATATTCTGGTAATCCTGTACGGTATTGCCTGCCTGTGGCTTTTTTACCGGCAGTCTGTGGCGGACCTCACCGTGGAGGGGGCGATTCCCTATGAGTCCGATCTGCCGCTGCATATCAGCATGATCATTGAGGATGGCTGGTATTACAGCTTTACGGCCTATGCCTATAAACTGCTGTATACCGTATTCGGGGGAACAACCCTGGGGATAGTTCTCTTTCTCAGCGTGTGCGCCACGGCAACGGTATATGTGATGGAAGACTTTGTGTGTCGGCTTGGAGAATACAGGGAAAAGACATGGTTCACCCTGCTGCTGGCTTTGAGTCTTAATTTTGTCATGCCGATATACATCAGGGCGGTGGGGGAACACCGCTATGCCAGCTATCAGTCAGGAAATATATGGCACAATTCCACCTACATCTGTATGCGCCTTGCGGCGCTTGCTGCCCTGCTCTGCTATTTCAGGCTGGAGGAAAAGTACAGGGAGGGAATCACTTGGAAGGAATGGTGCGTCTTTGCCCTGGTGAATGTTGTCTGCACAGGTATTAAGCCCAGCTTTCTGGTAGTCTTTTCACCAATTATGGGAATTTTCCTGCTGGCAGATTTATTCAGGCGTGTTCCGTTGAAAAGGATTCTTGTCTTTGGTTCTGCGCTTCTGCCCAGCGGGCTTGTTATACTGTGGCAGAACTCCGTCCTGTTCGGGGAGGAGACGGGAAACGGTATTGAGTTTCGACCCTGGTACACCTTCGCGAGTCATGCGAATATCACAAAGCTGGCGGTGGTGTGTTCCGTGCTGTTCTGCGGGCTGGTGGTGCTGCTGACGCTGAAGAAGCTGATGTTTGAGAAGAGTTATCTTTTTATTGCGGCAATGGCCATTCTGGGTTTTCTGGAGGCACTCTGTCTGGTGGAGAGCGGAAGCCGGGCGGCGGACGGAAATTTCCTCTGGGGCTACAGCTTCTGCCTGTTTGTGCTGTTTGCGGTCTGCGCCGTCAAGTGGCTGGAATTCAGCGGTAAAAGGCTGCAGAAGGGGGTTCGCATAGGGTTAGGATTAGTGTACGCCTGGCACCTGTACTGCGGACTGTACTTTTTTGCCAACCTGACGGCCGGGGCCAGCTACTGGATGAGGTAACAGCTAAGGCGTGGCTTGCTGTATGGCTGAACTGTTATCGTGAATTGAAATTTTTTTATTTTAGTCTTGCTTTTTTCCAAAAAGTAGAGTATTGTATCTTTTGAACGAAGGTGTTCCATAGTAACGCAGTTACTCTGGGACATTTTTTGCTATACAGGCCTTTGTTCTGAGGAAAATGAAAAAATAAAGCGAAAAGGGAGAAAAAGAATGAGTGAAGTGTTGAATGTGGAAGACATTTTTGCGAGCAAGGTATTTACTCTCGGAAAGATGAAGGAAAGACTGCCCAGAAGTACATACAGGGAAATTAAGAAGCTCATGGATCAGTGTGGTGAACTGTCCCTGGAAACCGCGGATGTTGTGGCAAAGGCTATGAAGGACTGGGCTATGGAGAACGGCGCAACCCATTACACCCACTGGTTCCAGCCGCTGACCGGCATTACCGCGGAGAAGCATGATGCCTTTGTCAGTCATCCGGATGACGAGGGCAGAATGATCATGGAGTTCTCCGGCAAGGAGCTGATCAAGGGAGAACCGGATGCTTCTTCTTTCCCTTCGGGCGGACTTCGGGCAACCTTTGAGGCCAGAGGCTATACGGCATGGGATATAACTTCCCCCGCATTTTTGAAGGAGGATGCAACCGGTGTCATCCTCTGCATTCCCACCGCGTTTTGTTCCTACACCGGCGAGGCGCTGGATAAGAAGACGCCGCTGCTGCGCTCCATGGAGGCAGTGAGCCAGCAGGCGCTGCGTATCGTGAGACTTTTCGGGAATAAAGAAGCCACAAAGGTTGTGGCAAGCGTGGGGCCCGAACAGGAATATTTCCTGGTAGACAGGGAGAAATATTTACAGCGCGAGGATCTGATCTTTGCCGGGCGGACACTCTTCGGTGCTCCGGCACCCAAGGGGCAGGAGCTGGAGGATCATTACTTCGGTACGATCCGTGAGAGAGTCGGTTCTTATATGAAGGATCTGAACGTTGAACTGTGGAAGCTGGGCGTTACCGCAAAGACACAGCACAACGAGGTGGCTCCCGCGCAGCATGAGCTGGCACCCATTTATGAAACCGCCAATATTGCCGTAGACCATAACCAGCTGGTGATGGAAACCATGAAAAAGGTGGCCGGCCGCCACGGCATGACCTGTCTGCTTCACGAGAAGCCTTTTGCGGGTGTGAACGGTTCCGGTAAGCACAATAACTGGTCCCTGGGGACTGACAACGGCGTAAACCTGCTGGATCCCGGCGATACGCCCAATGAAAATATCCAGTTTCTTCTGGTGCTTGCCTGCATTATGAGGGCAGTTGACACTCATGCGGATCTGCTCCGGCAGAGCGCATCCGATGTGGGCAATGACCACAGACTGGGCGCTAACGAGGCACCCCCCGCGATCATATCCATGTTTCTGGGTGAGCAGCTGGAG
>JAIDME010000189.1 GCA_029050705.1 Acetatifactor sp. | reverse complement strand
GAGTTTAGAAAAATGTTTCAGGCGGTAGTATTTGACATTGGGCAGACATTGGTTGATTACAGAATACCGATGAACTGGTCTGAACTTTACAGACCGGCGTTTGAACATGTTGCGGAAAAGTATCATTATACTTTTTCCGAAGAGCATTATCAACATGCCGGAAGGGTTCTTACGAAATATAATACGAGAATTCATCCGAGAGATTATGAGGTTTCTTCCACAGAGATTTTTACTGAGATATTAAAGGGTATGAATATAGCACTGGAAGACATGAACCGGATCAAAGAAAGCTTTTACACTTTTTTCCGGCAGGACTGCTCATTGTTTCCGGATGTCACAGAGACAGTAAAAAAACTTTCTGCGGAGGGAATACGACTGGGCACTTTGTCGGATGTGGCATACGGCATGGATAATACATATGCGTTGGAAGATATAGCTCCTATCATACGGTACATAGATTATCCTTTTACTTCGAATGATATAGGGTACAGAAAATCATGTGCAAAGGGTCTGGAGATATTGAGTGTAAAAATGCTCACAGATATATCGGATATTGTGTTTGTGGGAGATGAAGAAAAAGATATGGTATGCGCAAAAACTGCGGGTGCATATGCGGTTCTTATCAATAGAGAAGATACCATAAAAAAATACGGACAGGACAGGGAGATACATACACTAACAGAATTACTTCAATTATTCGATATCAATATGGATGTTTAATGCAACAAGGCTTGCAAACAGTGAAATTTTCTTATGAGGAGGAAGAGCAGATGTATGAGTTTAAAGAGGAATTTTTGACAGGAATCGAGCAGATTGATCGGGAGCATAAGAGGCTTTTTGATATTGCAAACGAGCTTTATGAACTAAAGAGCGAGGAGTTCATTCCCGATAAGTATGACAATATCCGGCACATCCTGGAGGAACTGAGGGATTATACCCTCACCCATTTTGAACATGAGGAGGAGTATATGCGTTCCATTGGCTATAAGAAAATGTTCACCCAGATAAGCCAGCATAACGCCTTGAAGGAAACGATCAACAGTTGGGATCTGGATGCAATCGACGAGAACCAGGACGAGGCGATTGAGGAGATGCTGCGTCTAATCACGGACTGGCTGGTAAACCATATCCTAAACGAGGATAAGTTGATCGGGTGATAATATGCTTACACAAAATGAATTCAAGGAACATGCGAAGGCACTGCTGGATTTTTGTCAGTATCCTGCCGTGCAGTATAAGGTGAAATTTTCCCTGCTGGATACCCCCTATGAGGACGAGGGGTTGTCTGCACTGCGGGGAGAGTTTTTAAAGAGCGACATAGTGGAGGAAATGTATCAGACCCAGGACATAAACGGCGGCTGGGGAAAGCTTCGCTCCAAGGATTATTCCGTGAAGGCCAAAATTCCCACCTCCGGCGTTGGAATAGAGCGCTGTCTCTATATCGGTCTCACGATAGAGGACAGGGATATTCTGTTTATGGCAAGTGAATATCTGCAGGAATTGCTGCTGGGAAGGGGCAGCGAAGGGGTATTTGAAAAGAATGAGCGTGCGAATCCCTGGCAAAAGGCAATTATCTGCAATTATCTGGAAGCAATCACTCCAAATCATCCGCTTTGTGACGAGACATATCATCAATGGTTATATATCGCGGGCAGAGCCTATGAGGACGGCGAGTATTCCTATGAAAAGGACAGGGCAGCGCAGCATGAAGTGTTTTTGACGCGCGAGAACCGCCTGGTTCCCATGCAGAGCGAACTATTATTAAAACGGCGTCAGAAAATATCGGATGGGCTGGAAGATGCAATGCTGAGACATCTGGGACGGAAGGCCTGTGAAAACGGTTACTTTTGGGAAAAAACTCCGGATAAGCTGCCGAATAGTTTTGTTTATAAACAGACAAGGCGCTGGTTTCATACCTTTAACTACATTAATCAGTTTAAAGGCTCAAAAATTTATCTGGAGAATGCAGTGGAATGGCTTCTGGGAAATGCCCGTGAGGACGGGCTGTGGGACTGGGGGCCGCAGGTGAAAGACCCATGGGGGTATTTCGGATATTTTTCCTGCAACAGACATTACAGCCATAACCGGGTGGTGGACTGCACCATAGAAGTATTGAGTTTTTTGAAACAATACATGAATAATAATGATTGACACTGAATGGGGATAATCTAAAAATAAATTTGCAGGCTATTAAATTTTGCAAGGGGAATCATATGACTTTAGAAGAAATAAAAATCCGTCAGTTGACAAATCAGCATATCATCATACCGGCGGATAAACTGACAGTAGTGCGTGACCTGTGCGGTATACAGTCCCAGTTTATGGTTAATGTTATGCACTCGCTGAAAATACGTTGTACTGACTATGATGAAAACACGATGAAAGACGGACTTGTCAAGAACTGGACCGTCCGGGGCACTGTCCATGTATTTGCAGAGGATGATCTTCCGCTTTTCATGCACTGCAATGACGGAAAGGACTACCGACGAAACGAATGGAACGGATATACCTTCTGGAATCAGAGGGACAAATGGGCACTTACTCCGGAGCGCCAAAAGTATTTTTCGGAAGTGATCTTAACAGTGCTCAAAGACGGGCCGCGCACCCGTGAAGAACTGAAGGAGGTCTGCCGCATAAATGGAATGACAGAGGAAGAAGAAAGCAGCATGTTTGACCCCTGGGGCGGCGGAATCAGAGAACTTTGTGAGCGTGGCTTTATGCATTATGTGGTGCAGGAAAAGAAGGCGTTTTGTCTGTCTCCGGAGTTCGTCCCTATACCGGAAAAGCAGGCAAAACTTGAATTGGCAAGACGCTATTTTACCCATATGGCACCTGCAACCATTCATGATGCGATGTATTATTTTCATACATCTGCGTCTCAGGTAAAGGAATGGCTTTCGGCGCTGCCGGTGAAAGCGGAAGAGTGTGAAGGTAAAACCTATTACTGTATTGAAAACGGAAATATATATGGCGGGAATATTCCAAAATGCATTTTCCTTGCAGGGTTTGATCAGCTGATGCTGGCATATGACAAGAAGGAGAGCCTTTATCTTAAGCCGGAAAATATGAGAGGAATTTTCAATCTCTCAGGAATTGTCATGCCTGCGATCATGCTGGGCGGACAAGTGGTCGGAAAATGGAAAAAGAAAAACAAAAAACTGTCCATAGAGGTATTTTCTGATGTGAGTAAAAAAGAAAAAGCCCTGATAAAAGACAAGGCGGAGGCGCTTTGGAGTGACATTTCGTCAATCGACTTTGCATAGTTTTGAACAGCAGGCACCCATCCGCTTATTGTAATTTGCGGTGTTGCTGTGTATAATGAGCCTACGGCAGTTGTGGTGGTTGCTCGATTTTTGCGAGCCGGATTGTACTGATGTGTGAAAAATAAAATACGGAAAGGTAATTTGACGTGTGGAAATGGCAGAGAGGGCAGCATCGGTTAAAAGACGTGTATTTAAAATAATACAGATCGGGAACAGGGCGGATATTCCCAGCATGTGCTTTGATATTTTTATAATCTTTGTCATACTGGTAAATATTGCAGTCACCTTTTTTCAGACCTTTGAAGAGGCGGCGGGATATGCAGGCATGATAGGGTCGGTGGAACTTATCACAATGGTGATCTTTCTGGTGGAATATGTCCTTCGGATATGGACTGCGGACTGCCTTTATCCCGAAAAGTCGTATCCGGCGGCGTGCTTTAAGTTTGCGGTGTCCTTTTACGGAGTGGTGGATCTGCTGACGATCCTTCCCTATTTTTGCCCTTTTTTTATTCCAAGCGGAGCCATTGCTTTTCGTATGCTCCGTGTAGTGCGTATCCTGCACCTGTTTAGAATTAACTCCCGGTATGATGCCTTTAATGTCATTACGGAGGTCTTAAAGGACAAGAGGAACGCTCTGGTGTCTTCCATATTTCTGGTGCTGGTGCTGATGCTGGCATCCTCGCTGTGCATGTACGGTCTGGAGCATGAGGCCCAGCCGGAGAATTTTTCCAACGCCTTTTCCGGTATCTGGTGGTCCGTGTCAACGCTTTTGACGGTAGGGTACGGAGATATTTATCCCGTTACCATAGGGGGGCGGATGATGGCGATAGTAA
>JAIDME010000188.1 GCA_029050705.1 Acetatifactor sp. | reverse complement strand
CTATTATACCATGAACACAGAAAATCAAGCAACTCCGAAGGAGGCATTTGATTTTTAAGCCATGGCCGCCGGTTTAATACGCCACGCAAGTAGCGGCAAGACAGCGTTAGCTGGCTTGAATTCTGCATTAGCAGAATCATTATACCATGCTGCCTGCGTGGCAGCAAGTGATAAAAAGGGGATTTTGCCCGTTTGCATAAAGGAAACTCCTGACGCGAATATCTGATATCCGCATCAGGAGTTTTCTGCTTCTGACAATCCTATTCCGGCGCCTCTTCCCGATGTTCCTTCATCCGTCTGCGAAGCTCTTCCTCCATGGACTGAACCATGACCACCCTCACATCCTTGAGTTCCATTCCGCTCATCCCGAAGAACAGCTTCATAAAAAACGTATAGTGGAACAGAGGCACAGGGAATTCCACTGTCTTTATCTGCCATTCCTTCTCGGAACCGGCGATCGTCACCGTTCCGGCCAGCTGCTTGTCCTGGAACACGGACACGGACAGCTGTGCCAGATCCGGGGTGTTTTCGGAGGCTCTGCAGGAAAACTCCAGCCGGAATGTTCCTCTCTCTTTCACCGCCACCTGTACTGTGGTGGACTTGCCTTTTGTTGTATCAATCAGGGCAGAGTCGATACTGACCTCATCCGTCATCTCCACCTTCAGGAGCGTGCCCATCACCGCATTTTCCTGTTCAGCGCACTTCTGCAGCTCTCTGTCAAGCTCCGTCTCCCTGCCGTTCATTCTCAAATAGGCGGGTGATTCCAGCAGAAAACGGCAAATGTTGGCTGCATTCCGCACAAATTCACTTCTTGCCACTGTTCCCCGTTCCAGTTCCTCCATAGAGTTGTCCCCGTTGGAATTGCTCAGGGCGTCTCCCGTCACCATGTACAGGTCGTTTTGCGCACGCACCATGGCCGCCATATTTTGAATGGACGCAGACTCTCCCTCATTGTTGGCCTTGGCCCACCAATCAGTCATAACAATGCCGGTGTAGCCCCATTCCTCCCGGAGAATTGTGGTTAGAAGGTCATAGCTTCCCGCCGTCCAAAGCCCGTTGACGGGACCGTAGGTGGACATGATGGAACGGGCCTGTCCCTCTTTGACGGCAATTTCAAATCCTCTTAAATAGATTTCCCGCAGTGCTCTCTCAGATACTACGCTCTCCGCAAAGCTGCGGCTGTGCTCCTGGTTGTTGCATGCAAAATGCTTGATTGTACCCGTCACATTGTATTTGTGCATACCGCGCAGTTGTGCTGCCGCCATCTTACCCGTGAGCAGCGGATCCTCGGAAAAATACTCAAAATTTCGGCCGTTCAGGGGATTCCTGTGAATATTCATGCCGGGTCCCAGCAGAGTGTCCACCTGATTTTTGCGAAGCTCCAACCCCTCCCACTGATACAGCTCCTCTGACAGCTCCTCGTTGAAGCTGCAGGCGAGACAGGTTCCGTTGGGCATGGCAAAAGCTATGGTTCCGCAGTCCATGCGGATTCCGCTGGGGCCATCGGCGCAGCAGCCTGCGGGGATACCATAATGCCGCAGCCCTTCCGTCACACCGCCGAAAGCTCCTGCCGTTCCCGGCGTCACCTTCGGGGAGCACATTCCCTCCCCTCTGACGATGCAGCAAAGCTCCTCGTCTGTGAGCTGAGCCAAAAATCCCTCCATGGATACCTTTCCGGCCTCCACATCGGTGAGTTTATATCCTTTGTCTCCTGTGTACGCACACTCCGTCTGTGCCTGCTCCCGCGATTGCAGTCCCCCCATCTGTCTGGGCCGCGTTGCCTGCTGCGGCCTTCCCAGCCTTTCCAGCCTTCGCTGTGCAGGATCTGCCGTGCGCAGAGATGCCTGCCGCCAGATGATCTGATATGTACCGCCTTCCCTCTGTTCCCCCGGTTTCATGCACTCAAAGGCCGTCACCGGTGCCAGAGCTTCCTCCAGCTGCTCCGACACTACCGTGTCTCCGCTTACAATATAGCTTCCACTGAAACGGGCATCCCGAACGTTCTCACCCACATAAAAGACATATTCACCCGATTCCAGCACAAAGCAGGACTTATGCCCAGTGATGCCGCTGTCATCGTAGGAGGCAATGCAGGTCATGGGAATCTCGATGATCAGCTCCTGGCTCTCGCCGGGCGACAGCGTCCTTGTCTTGGCAAACCCACAGAGCACCCTGACCGCTTTTCCCAGCGCTCCCTGGGGAGCCTGACAGTACACCTGAACCACTTCTTTTCCGGCGCAGTTCCCCACATTTGACACCTTTGCACGAACCCGCATGCCTTCTTCAAAAGTTCCGGCCACCTCGGCCCTTATGTCAAAATCAGTGTAAGACAGTCCGAACCCGAAGGGATACATCACCTTCTCCGGCGCAAAGGTGGAAAAATAGCGGTAACCCACATAAATATCCTCGGTATAGAAATTTCTCACGGCATCCCCGTAATTCTTTGTGGAAGGATAGTCCTCAATGTCCCGGGCAATAGTATCGGAAAGTCTCCCCGAAGGACATACATCTCCGCTCAACACGTCCAGCACGCCGCTGCCGCCCTCCTGGCCGCCCTGCCACACATAGAGAACTGCTCCCGGCCGGTACTTCTCCACCCACTTCATATCAATGATATTGCCCACGTTCAGCAGCACCACGGTTCGGGAAAACACGCTGCACACTGTCTCCAGCATCTGCTCCTCCACTTTTGTCAGCAGATAGCTTCCCTCCGCCGCAAGGTTATCTTTGTCCTCCCCTGCGGTGCGCCCGATAATAATGACAGCTGTGTCAGAATCTTTTTTCACTGCTTCGGCCAGCTCTCTTGAGACCGGCATCTCCTCCTGAAACCACGGCTCACTTGCCCAGCCGTTCCCTGTATCAAAGGGATGACTCTCCAGCCAGGTCTCATAGCTTTTTGTTAACTCTGCATTCAGCTCAAAGCGCTCATCCTTCTCCAGAGCCTCCCTGATGCCCGTCACGTAAGCGGTATTCACCAGACCTCCGGAACCCGTTCCGCTCTTGTAATAACAAAACTGGCTTCTGCCAAACAGCGCGATTCTGCTGCCGGAGGCCAAAGGCAGGATATTATCGTCATTCTTCAACAGTACGATTCCTTCCGCTACCGCCTGTCTGGCCTTTGCAGCATATTTTTCCACCGAAAACAGATTCTCTCCCATAATTCTCTTGCCCTCATTTTAATCTATTTTACAGTCATTTTACCATCTCATGGTCCGAGGGTCAATTTTTATCGGTATCTTACTGTCCGTTACTCAATGATAAAGTTACAATTCACTCACTGCTTACAGGCAGGCCTGAACAGTAACATAAAAACCCCTACAGCTGGCTCCGGAGCCTTGCTCCCAGAGCCAGTTTGGATATGGGGGCCTTGTACACCGCCAGAGAGATCAGATACTGCAGTACCCCGCACACAAGGATAATTGCCAGCCCGATCACCACTGTCAGCGCAAAATTTTCCCAGTATCCTGCAAAGGGCATAAAGTTCCAATACAGTTCATCGTTTATATCACCGCTTATAACAGAAGGATAGATGAAAATAAATATAATGAAAAAAATTACGGTTGACGCAACAAAGTATTTATAAACCGCACCATAATACAGCATGATAACTCCCGTCAGGACTGCGGTGCACATTATCAGGGTACAGAAAAATTCTACTGCTTCCGGATTGGCGCAGACAGCCACAGCCACAACCGCAACATTGAGCAGATATGCCGTCAGCATCAAAAAGATGCTGAAAATAGCGGGCACAGATGTCTGCAGCCTTTTTTTCATAGGTGAAGTCTGTACCAGGTTTGCCGCATTGACGGTAGAAATCAACTGCAATAACAACAGAGCCGACATCATGAGGAGATAACCTCCCAAAAAGGAACTTGTCGTAGTAATACCTATGGCGCAGAACACCAGGCCAAGCACCGCCATAGCAATGCTGCCGATAATAGAGAGCTTTACGGAATGTCCGTATTTCATTATTTTAAAGCCTAGTTTCAGATCATTTATCATAATAACTTCCCTCCACCTTTAACATTGCAATTTTCACTATCAGAAGACTGATCCCCCCGCCCAGAACCACCAGGGCAGCATTCGGCAGCACCATCGGAACGGGCATTGACGTACATACCAGAAGAATAACCAGTCCCGCGATTGCCCCTATATAGCCGCAGAGCAGATTCACCCAGAGATAACTGGTAAATCTGGAGATAAAGATTCCAAGTACCGACAGGGTATAGCTCAGGAATATGACCAGCAGCAGTTCCCCGAAACCTATCAGCTCTCCCGCCCGGTCTGAGAACCCCAATATCAGGGAGATCATCTGGGACAATCCGAAAATACCCGCATGGAGCAAAAAACGTCTCACCAAATCTATGACCAGAGCGCTCTTCATGACCTTCATGCCCCTGGGCGAGGTCTTCAGGTAATCTATTTTCTCAGAACCTTTCTCCTGGATACCCCCCAGAAACCCGTAGTCAGCCATAATCTCCACCATAATCAGAATCATTACAAATACGGGTATGGCCGTGCCCCGGAACACTACCGTGGAAAAGACCTGAATTCCCAACAAAACCAGGGGCAGGACGGCAAACATGATTATTTTGTACCAGAGCGATGTAAATACCAGATAGCTTCTTATGTTATGCTTCATTCTCACACACCCTTCCTCAGCTAAGCTTTAAGTTCGTGTTTGCTTTCATCACTGCCACGCTGATCTGAGACAGGGTGGGTGTCTCCACGGAGACATCCATGCCCGCAAGCTGCTCCAGCTTCTCCGAAAAGCAGATGCCCTCAAACCCGTAGGAGCTCTTTGTCATAGTATACAAAATCTTCTTTGCCGCCTCTGCATCCCCGGCCTCACCCTTCACCAGCACATATTTTTCCTTCAGATCTTCCACAAAACCCTGCTCCACAATATTCCCGTGTTCCAGAATAATAGCGTAATCCGTCACATTCTCCATGTCAGCGATATTATGAGTAGAAAAGAATACAGAGCGCTCACCGTTTCCCTGCTCCAGGTATTCCCGGATCATGTCATTGAGTTTGTCTCGCATCAGAGGATCCAAGGGAGATGCGGGCTCATCCAGGATCAGCAGCTCCGTGTCCCTGGCCAGCACCACCGCCAGCATCAGCTTCATCTTGTTTCCGTCAGACAGATCCTTCACATTTTTTCTCACCTTGACAGGAATGCTTAAATTTTCGCAGATTGCCTCAAATCTGTCCCTGTGGAAATTGTCGAACAAAAGCCCGCTGATCTCTTCCACCTGGCTTATCGTCCAGTGGGGCAGGAAGAAGCTGTTCGGTCCGGTGTAGCCGATGCGCTCCTGAACCTTTCCGCCGGACATCTTTTCATTCTCGTCAAAGTAACTGATCTCCCCCTTGAAGTCCAGGCGGATTCCCGCCAACAGGTTCAACAAAGTGGTCTTGCCTGCACCGTTCTCGCCAATGAGAGCAGTGGCAAAGCCCTTGGGAATCTGTAAATCCGGTACGGAAAGTTCAAAACCTTTAAATTTCTTTTGCAGATTCACTGCCTTTACTACGCTGTTTGTCTTCATAGTGTCCTCCATTCTATGTTTTGGAAATCCGATAACAGTTCAGCCCTCACATTCATAAAAGCGTCTGCTGCGCAGCCGATGCCGCTTCCGCGGCTCAACTTTTATTTCATTTGAGGGCGCTCCGCTCATGAAACAATTCAAAATTTGAGCTTTGTGTGCAAGCACCCATGCACAAATTTAGAATTATTTCATGGCTGAACTGTTACAAAATCTTTTCATCCTGGAGCGCCGCCAACGTCTCCTGCAGCTCCCTGCCGGTCATCCCGGCAATCTCCGCTGCGCGGATTGCCTCCAGCAGAGCTTCCTCCACCCTGCGTATGTGCTGTTCCTTCAGCATCTCGCTGTCCTGAGCATTAATGTAAAATCCCTTGCCCTGGGCCGCAGTCACAAGCCCCTCCGCCTCCAGCTGTTCATATGCCTTCATCGTAGTGATGACGCTGATCTTTAAATCCTTTGCCAGTCCCCTGATAGAGGGGAGATAATCCCCCTCCTTCAGCTTCCCCGCAAGGATATCCGACCTCAGCTGGTCAGAAATCTGCTGATAAATCGGTATTCCTGAATTTTGCAATAGTTTCAAAGTGGCCACCTCTTTCAACTGTTTATATGTTATATATACACCATAATCAGTTGAGTGTCAACATATTTTTTAAATTATGTTGGCAACATCATTTCACATATCCTAAAAAAATATGGACAGTCTGCATATAAATGTAGTATACTGCTTCACAGATTACGCCGGACAATTTTCAAACCCACATTCCGGCGGAGAGAAAATTTTTAATGATTCACACTGAAGAACATTTATGATTCTTCGAAACGGAGGAAAGATGAAAAGGAAAATTTTTACTACTTTAATTGCGGCGGTCATGATATTTTCCCTTACTGCATGTCAGGGTATTTCCCCTGACAGCAGTAAGGAGAAAGATGGGTCCGATTCCCTCTCACTGCCAACCAAGACTCTCGGCTCAGAGGAAGACAATCCGGCAGTTACTCCCGCAGGTGAGCTCGATGAAGAGACAGAGCATGAACTCTACAACCTCTATATTAACATCAACAATGCCATGTTAGGCCGGATAAACGATTCTCTGAACCGCTATTTTAATTATGTGAATACCGAGAGCGAGGAATTTCAGCTTTGGGAGGAAGGCGGCGATTACTATGACTGTTATTCCGTATCAAGCACAGTTATAAGCGATGTGGAGGATGCTTATGAAATCCTCAGCGGCAAAGCCGAAAAGGATGCACTGGATCAGGCTTTCCTGAATATGTACCCATCCATCACGTCCCTTATGCAGACTCTCAATGAAATCAGTGACTATACGTCTCCGAAAACTTATCTGGAAGACGATTTTGCCAAGTCCCAGGAGCATCACACGGCCCTCCTCAGTGTGCTTGAAGAATACTTTACAACCGGAAATATATTCCTGGATGAACTCACCGTCGTTGCTTACCAGCGCCAGATGGAGGATCTGGAACAGATGAAGGCCGAGGGCTATGAGGTAATGTACTCTTTAAATATGGTTATGATGCTTGCGCAGCAGATTGAAGATGAACTTTATGTTCAGGATGTGTGGGATGACAATATTCTGGATATGGATCTGACAACGATACAGCCTCTGTATGATGCCTTTTCTACATATGTGGATACTGTACTGGTTTACAGCGAAGATAATGATGCGCTGAGAGCAGAAGGCCTCAGTAATTCCGGTAATCTGAGCCTCTTTGTCATGTACATGAAGAGCACCAGGGAATCTCTTTCAAAAGTGCTTGCCAAGGTGGAAAAAGGCGAACCTCTCAGTCAGAGTGACATGATGATTACCTCTATAGCAGGCCAGTGTAACCTCTCTTCATTTGCAGAGGGTGTCTCGGATATGATCGATTCCTATAACCACCTTATTTCTTACTGATATAAATGAACCTTATCACATGACACAATGAGGCCGCCGCATTATTGCCAATGCGACGGCCCTTTGCTGTTCAGTAACGGTATTCCCTTGTCTGATAAAGAAAGCTCTGCATCATGCTGTCCCGGCCATAGGTAGTCGTTCGACAGTCTACGACGTCCGCCTTGCTCTCCTTTGCACTGTCTTCCAAAATACTTGCAAAAAGCTTTTCCGCATTTCTCTTTTTCGAATCGGAGTAAGCGTCACGCCGCTCATCGCGCTTTGTCTTAGAGACACCGGAAACCGCCGCTACTGAAGCCACCATGAAAATACTTGAAAATCCGTTTACCATATTACTCCCTCCTTGGAATACGTATTTCAACAGTGTTTGCTTCTTGCTGATATATATTTCGTATGAATTTTCAGAAAACTTTAGGGTTGGGACAGATTTTTGATATACTTATATTTCTTTAATGACAGATTTCTTGCAATTTTTTCAATAAATACAGAGAAATAGTGGGCTTTTTGTCCGATATTGCATTCCAGATTGCAAGTTTTCTGCTGAAATCCGTTACATGTATAAGTACGGTTTCAAGGCAAATAGTTGTATTCCTGCAATAAATCTCTTATACTTATATCGGTAATTTTCATATATGCATTTTGAACCTACAAGGAGAAATGTTATGGCATCCTGGGTAACACATCTGATGATAGCAGACCGTGTACTGGATATAGTCCCTGAATTGGACAGGCATGGCTTTTGTGTTGGTAACATAGCACCGGATTGCAATGTGGAAAATGAAGACTGGACACAGTTCACGCCTTCCCGTGCAATAACACACTGGATGTCCGCCGAAAGAAAGGCTGCTTCCGATTGCGACAGATTTTATCAGGAATATGTTGAAAACAGACGGCAGGATATCAAGACAGACGAAGAATATTCATTTCTTATGGGTTATTATTCTCATTTGATCACCGATGCCGAATTTCAGAGATTTACCCGTGATGAAGTCAGGGTCGCTTCTGCCTGGAAACGAATAAAGAGTCATCCAGTATTATCAAAAAAATCGTTGGGAATGCTGGAAAATTGGGACTCCGCTAAAATACTTCTTGATAAAAATGAAAGAATGAAGGATATTTATTCCATTGAAGCCGACTATTTAGAGCAGCATCCTGAATCGGGATATTTTACGGAAATACTGAATCTGACTGCATTTCCCAATTATATTGATTATCTTCCGGACGGGGCAATCGTCCGGAAGATAGGCGTCATGAAATATATTCCGAAAAAGGAAACAAGCGAATATCCCTATATCGGATTTTCAAGGGAAGAATATGGCTTTTTTGTGGACAGGGCAACTGAACTGGTGATTGCTAAAATTAAAATATCCAATGAAAACAATAAGGAGCTCCTTAAGGCATGAGACTTGATTTTTACTATTTTTCGTATCAATGCCCGCTTAACGAGAACATGATCGATCTATTAGAAGAATACAGGGATAAGATAGACATTTGTTTACATGACATATCACATAATTTTGATCTGGCAGAAAAAATGAGTATGTTTTACCCTACCCTTATCGTACTTGATGAATATAAGCGGTATTATAGTCCTCTTCGCAAAAATTTTCTGGAGCAGGTTGCTGCAGGAATATATCCGACAGAGAAACCCTTTATGCAACCTCTTTCCGGAAAAGTTGTGACAAAATGTGTGCTGCCCCTTGTTTGGGATAACATTGCATTGGCCTGTGATTGCTGCGGTGATAAGACCGAAAGTAATTGTATAAAAAAGAAAGAATTCCTGGCATCCTTCAAGCAAAAAGTATACGGTTTTATCCATGTTGATGAATCCGGAAAATTAATCGGTGGCGCGGAGTATTTGCCTTCTGCAGCCATTCCATATGCTATTCCCCGCAACGAAAAAACAGCCTTTATTACCTGTGTTTATATGTCGGATTCCGAATTTGACTATAAGACGGCGCCGCTAAAGGCATTGGAATTATATTTAAGTCAATTTTACACAGAATTACTCGCTATCACAGATGTAAACGGGATTTTCCCAAACGGGGATATTGGCTTTTTTATACAAAACGGATATGAAGACAGAGGTGTTGTTTTTGAGGATTCAAACTACTGTTCCCTTCATCTCGTATCCAAAATATTCCTGCCCTGCAATAATGCTATTTGGTGAGAAAGGGTTTCGAAAATATATCCGAAACCCTTGAATATGTTATCCCTATTCAGCACTCTTACTTCAATCACTCTACCACTGCTGCCACCCACCGGCAGTCCGCATCATTTGCCTCCGAACCGTCAAAATATTCCGGGAGCACCTGAGACATAAGCTCTGAAATATCAACAATACATTTTCCCTGAATAACTTCCCTGTTCTCCAGCGCCTGATAGATTTTCATGCCGTTCTTTTCACCGAGCAGTTCTCCTGTGGCATCTCCGCCGAGATACCCTGCCGGACATTCCACCTGATAGGTGATGCCTCCTATGGAAAAGACCACATCAGATACCTTCTGATACACCGCGTATCCGCCGTTTATGATAATTGCCACAAGATCCGGGCGGCCAACTACCTGATATGCGGTATAGGTATAGGTCGGATTAAACTCCACTAATCTGTCTGTCACTATAAGGTAATCACCGCTTACGTCATAATCGTAACCGCCGTAGACAGCGCCGTTGAAGGCGATAAACACCGGTACCATCACACCGGATGATACACCGTCTGCCCCTGAGTCTCCTGAGTGTTCTTTCAATAAATCCGCTGCAAGATACATTTCCGGCACCTCCGGTACAGTATCTGATTCCTCCCGCAGAGGATTTACAGGTGTATCGTTTACATACAGGGCCAGCAGCAGATTCGGCCCTGTGGCTCTTCCGGTCTTCCCCACTGTTCCGATTGCAGCCCCTTTCTCCACCTCCTGGCCTTCAGACACATACAAGTCTTCCAAATGACCATACTTTACCTTTACGCCATCCTGCACCAGGAGCATAATATAGTTTCCGCTCTCAGTCTCAAATCCCGTTTCTGCAATCGTGCCGCTCTCTACCGCAAATACATCTTCTCCCTGACTGCCTGCAATGTTAATATGATCTGAGAAGAAACCGCTTCTCTGTATCCCAAAGAATCCGGAGATGCTCACCTTTTCCACCGGTTTTGCCCAGCTTTCGTACAGGAAACCATCCATTGCCACCTCCCTGTACTCACCGGCCCTCTGCCCTTGCTCTCCTTCCTCTCCTTCTTCCTCCTTCTCCGCTCTGTATATGACCCACTCTTCTGTCGCATTCTGAAAGTCTACCATGCACTGCCAGTCCTGTCCGAACACAAAGTGATCATTAGTCAGCACAAGATAATACCAATCGTCTGTAAGGGGACGGTTTGCTATTTCCATATCGTAAGCACCGGATAGATCCACGATCAGCTCGGAAGAACTGTGGGGAGCTATCACGTTTCCCTCCATTTTCACACTGCCGCCCTCTGTCTGAGGAATCTCCTCATTTGCATAAAAGATACCCAGCTTTACGTCCTCCTGAAATTCCAGAACCTTATCGGAATTATTCTGCACCTGGATTGCCACAATTCCGTCCCCCCGGTACTCCACTCTTCCGAATGCAAGCTCATCACCCTTCAACGCAGAAAAATAATCTACCGCAAGGACAGTAGCTGTGGGCAGGACAAACAGGATTGCACAGACTGCCGCTACCTTCAAAACCCATGTCCGCACGCGATGTGATCTGAAACAGTTTTTCCCTTTCCGTCCCGCGGCCCGGTTCGCCCGGCATCCTGCATCTGCTCCCTTAAACTCTCTCCTCTGCTCCGCTTCCTCCACATACTCATCCGCTGCCTCTCCCAGCGCTTCTATTACATCATATCCCTTCATAATACGTAGTCCTCCTTCTCTAAATATGTCCGCAGCTTCTTTCTGGTGCGGAACAATGACGTTTTTACTTTTGCCTGGCTGATATGATACCTCTTTGCTATTTCAGCAACAGATTCACCATACCAATAGCGTCTCATAAAGATAATCCTCTTCTCCGTCGGCAGTCCTTTCAAAAACCGGTTCAGTAGGGCGGCCAGCTCCCGGCTTTCCCTCCGGTCATCCTCCATTCGACAGGGAATGCACTGCTCCATCTCCGTAGTTAACTCCAGAATAACCCCCTGCCTCTTTTCCGCATTGCGGTAATTCAGCCGATCAAGCGCTGTATTTCTGCATATCTTCGCCAAAAAAGCAAACAGATACACCGGCGCGGCAGGCGGTATCGCTTTCCAGGCCTTCCATAGGGTATCGTTCACACACTCATCCGCATCCTCCTGATTTTCCAGGATTGTCATAGCGATATGTGTAAGCTTTTTTCCGTATATTCTCTTTATCTCTTCAACTGCCTGTTCCTTCCGTTCCTGAAGCAACAGAACAATTTCCCTGTCCTCCACAATACCTCCTCCTTAAATGCCGGCCTTTTCTGATAATGCGCACTTACCTATAAAGACGAAAAAGTTCTCTCTGTGGTTACACTTCATTATAATATGACGGTTAAAAAAACACACAATCTACATAGAATGTAAATTGTGTGCTTTTGAATGAAATACTATTTAGATACATGCTTTATTTTACAAAACAGGCTGTTCAAGGTTCTGAATAGTTACAATATCTAAAACTTCAGTCTCCGCGACCAGCTTTTTACAGCCGCCGGCATACATGCGATACCGATCAGAACCGGGACGATCATCAGCAAATACGGCGACCAAATTATTTTTCCGAGGAGATGAAAGGTATAGGTGTCAAAAATTTCTGTACTATTTCCCACTAAAGGAATGAAATCCAACGCCCTCTTTACCCCATACGGAAGATATTTTGCAATCATCGTCGGTCCGTATGCAACCGCCAGACTAAGCAGCAATGCAAGTACATTGTTCTTCACAACGGCCGACAGGAGCATGACAACGCCCGCAAATCCAATTGCTCCAAGCAGCGTAAAAGCATACTCATAGATCTCTGCCTGCAGCATATTCATGGGGGCAACCGCAGTCAGCATAATTGTCTGAATCTGCATATCCCACCCCTTGGTCCCGAAAAAGAAAATCTGCGACACAATACTTCCAACGGCCAAAATAGTAAAGAGTTCCACTGCAAATACCACTCCCACAAATATTTTGACAACCGCAATTTTTTCCCAGCCGTTTTTTGTTGTCAATACCAACGGGCTTGCATTACTATGCCACTCCCCGGCAAACATCGTCGAGAGGACGATTGCAAGAAACAGCGCCATCACAAGTCCTATATCAGAAACTATGCTTCTCAAAATCTGTAACCATCCTTCTGCCCATTCATATCGAAAGGGTTTCTCCACCTTTTGTTCCATCTGCAGCAGATATTCCTTTTCCTCTTCTGTACGATCATCGTTGTCCAAACATGTTTTGATTACCTGTTGTCTTCTCTCATAAAAGTCTGTGAGTTTATTCGTGTCAACATAACTCATCATCATTTGGTAACTGTCTGCGCCACAGAGCTCCGGCCACAATGTCCTCAGCCAGTACTCGATAATCACCATATCCGCTTTTTCCAGTTCATCCTTTGTTCCGACAGCTTCCATCCTCTGGTAATCTCCCACTAACTGCTGCAGGGTTTCTTCGGTCAATTTCCCGCCAAATTCCAGTGAATATTCCTGCCTTTTCCTGATCATCGAAAATCCGTCAAAATTGTTTCCGAAAACGTTTGTAACATCATTGGAGCTTCCGTAAGTAAACCACTGATATGAAAGTATACTTCCGAATACTACTATATAAACAAAACACAACAGGATGCAGATCTTAACGCTTCCTCTCCGCCACAGTTTTTTATGTTCCAATTTGAATAATTCCATTTTACAGCGCTCCTTCCTCCGCAGGGAAATAATACAGGTATAAATCTTCCAGCGTTGCCTTGCAGGGAATTGCTCCCTCAGCGGGTATGGTATCTGAAATAATTCGCAATACAGTCTGTTTTCCTTCATGCCTTAAATTTGCAACCGTGGCTTTTTCCTGCCATTTTGCGGCTTCTCCGGACGATACCTCCAGCTCCCATGTCTTTCCGTTCACTTTCTCTATCAACCGGGAAACCGTTCCCTGCAGCACAAATTTTCCTTTTTTCATAAGCAGTACTTCATCTGCAATCGCTTCTATATCAGATACGATATGGGTGGAAAGAATGACAATCCTGTCTTCGGCATACTCTGAAAGCAGGTTACGGAAACGGACTCTCTCTTTCGGATCTAATCCTGCGGTGGGTTCGTCTAAGATCACAATCCCCGGATTATTCAGCAGCGCCTGTGCAATCCCCACACGCTGCTTCATTCCGCCGGAAAAAGTTTTTATTTTCTTCCCGGCCACATTGCTCAGGCCCGTCATCTCCAACAATTCCTTCACCCGTTTCCCGGCGATATTGCGAGGTATTCCTTTCAGCGCGGAAATATACATCAAAAACTCCGTGGCGGTATAATTGGGATAATATCCGAAATCCTGGGGCAGATAGCCTAATATATTTCTGTATTCAGCCCCCATTGAAGTCACTTCCTTTCCATCCAAAAAAACTTCCCCGGAGGTAGACTCCAAAATAGCGCAAAGCATACGCATCAGTGTTGTCTTGCCTGCGCCGTTGGCCCCCAGAAGACCATATACTCCCGGCTTAAATACCGCGCTGACCTGGTCTACCGCAATTTTACTTCCATAGTGCTTTGTCAAACGGTCAAGCAATAATTCCATATATTTTGCCTTCCTTTCTCATTTTTATGATAAAACAGACTTCTTTTATAAAAAACACGGTAAACACTAGGAATGCAGTAAGCCATAATCCCATTGCCGAGGCTTCATACAGCCAGGGCAATACCCTTGCCGACACCCCCCAACACAAGCAGGAACCAAGCGTTGCAACCCCATATACAGGTATACTCTCTTTTTTCCGCAGCCGGGCCAGGCGCAGCATGGCAGCCATACATACCAGATACGGAACCAGGCAGTATAGGATCATCTGTCCGATTTCCTTACCGGAATTCTGCAGATATACCTCCAGGCATAACAGCGCCGTCATACATACCAGATTTGCAGCACCCGCTAAGATCAGCTTTGCCAGTATGATCTGGGAACCGGAAGCTCTTGTGGCCGCTTCTATTTCACTCATCCCATAAAATTGACTTTTAAAAATAACCGGCATGACCGCAAGTGCAAACAATGGCATAAACACCGGTATATACTTTGGGACATCTGCCACAGTGGAAACTGTCAGACCCACGATAAGCAATGTAACTGCCTGCAATCCGAATAAAGGTATACCGTGAAAGCGAAAAACCTCCGACAGATACTTAAAAAAGCCTGTCCTGGGTTCTACTGCCAGGGCATTCTGCTCCCGCACAATTTCAGTGCAGAGTTTAATGGTTTCTTCCAGTCTTTCAGGCTGTATCTCCTGCTGTAAAAACTGCCGCAAATTTTTTCTTATTTTTTTATCTTTCATTCTCTTTTTCCTTTCTCATGATCTTTAAGGCACTGCGAACCCTGCTCTGCGCTGTCCGCATATTGCACCCCATTACTTCCGCAATCTCACGGAACTCCATTTGTTCCCCAAAACGTAAAATGACGGCTTCCCTCTGCTCTGATGACAGAATATTGAGGAGATACCTTATTTCCTCCCTGTCCTCTGCCCTCTGTATCTCATTGCGCTCATTTACAAGATTTTCCTCATTTTCCAGTGTATAAAGCGGAATTTTCCGGCTTTCGTCAATACAAAGATGATTGGCGATAGTATACAAATATGCTTTAAACTTCTTCTTCCCAGTGTAACAACCTGCTGCACTGTTGTGGCCTGCCAGAGCCTTAAACAGTCTAAAAAAAGTTTCCTGGGTCAGATCCTCCGCCTTCTGTATGTCCGCACAGTGCCACTTGCAGTATCGCAAAATTGAGGTATACCAGCGTTTTATCAGTTCTTCCGCTGCATCTTCATCTCCGCACCGTATCCGTTCTATCAATTCATCATCGGAATGTACTCTTTCCATGGAATGTTTTTCTTCCATATTCACATGCTGCCAGCTCCTCTCCCATAAATACCAGCCTATCTATAATAACGTATCATCTGCCCTAAATGATTAAACGTTGCCCGAAAAAAACGGAGGCAAACGCCTGCTCCGGCGTTAACCTCCGCTTCTTCCTATTGTAATCAGCCGATCTGAAATATGGGTTATTTTGCCCAATAATCACGCGCTGCAAATAATCCCCATTTTTCATATCCAATGGTCTGTAGCTCTCTAAGGTGCGAATAATCATTCAATCGAACCAATTGATATGTATGACTTTCTTTTTCCAAAATAAGTTCTGTCAACGCCGTATTCTCCATCCAATTTAAAGAATTTACATCTTCGTCCGGCCGTTTTAAAAGAAAATTTGTCAATATTCTTAGTGTAATGCCATGAGAAACGATGATTATGTTTTTTTCGTTTGCTTCTTTTTCTAAATATTTTTCTGCAAATATTTTACATCGATTCTTTACATCCTGAAAAGATTCCCCACAGGGAGCCTGAAGTATCGACAGTTTTTTATCCAAATCTACTTCCGGATATTTCTGTCGACGTTCTTCCCAGGTCATTCCTTCAAGCAATCCCAGATCCATTTCTTTTAAGGCATCTGTTTCTGTGATCTCAGCATTTTCTTGTCCAATGCAGCGCAGAATCTCTATAAGTGTTTGTCTGGCTCTGGCAAGCGAACTACAATAGGCTGATATCGGTTCTTCTCTCAATTCTGAACATATTTTTTGTCCGATGCGTTGTGATTGAGCTATCCCTTTTTCTGTCAGTTCAAAATCTGTGGAGGATATTATTTTTCCTTTTATATTTCCATAACTTTCTGCGTGACGTATTAAATAAAGTTTCAATTCTTAACTCCTCTGATATGTACATTTGTTTACTCTCACTATTATAGCACATTTATTATCTATGCGCCCTAACGCTGTGAAACTTATTTTGGTATTTTGGTAAGTAATACTCCCCGACAAATATTAATTATACCATTTTATTTTCCTGGCAACAATTTTGTTTGACGCGTGCAAATGTTTCGGCACATTTGGATGTTCATCTATTTTGTTATTATTATCATGTTTATAAATCCAAAATGGAAAAAATGCCACTTAAAGATTCCAATGTATAATCCTGTCCAAAGTCCTTTATTTCTTTACTTCTGTTAATAAGGGCAGAAACAATTCCAAGCTTCTTGGCTCCGATAATGTCCTTTTCTTCATCTCCAATAAAAATCATTTCATTAGGATAAATTTCCAAAGACTCAAGCAGTTTCAAATATCCTGCAGAGTTTGGTTTTCTATAACCAACATCAACAGAGGTAATAGCAATATCGATGTAGTCGGAAAGTAAAGAAATATCCGTTAAAGAAAATACATTATCCATTCCATAAGCGACATCCGTTAAAATTCCTATTTTTATCCCATACCGTTTTAGTTTTTCCATTGTCTCAATTGTTTCCGGATACGGCTCGGCATCTGCTTTAAAAAAAGAATAAAATCCGGATTTTATAGTATATAAATCTGTCTGTATCCCCCACCTCTTTAATATTTCATTAAAAATGCAATCAGAAGTTGTTTCCCATTCCCGATAGTTCACTCTGGTGTTATACTTCAGAAGAACATCT